>NZ_JBHWIJ010000001.1:0-20494 GCF_042732255.1 Kitasatospora sp. NPDC059803
GAGTCCATGCGGAGTATCGGCGACCGACGACAACGCGGCGAGGTGCGTGCTCCGGCGTCGCGCGCCCGGCGTGATCCGAAAGAGAGCCCCTAGCATCCCCGGCGGCCGCCGCCGGTCTGTCCGCATTCACCGCGCCCGCCCGCCCGCTCCTGCCGGCCGGGCGCGGTGCGCCACCTGGACCTCTGCCGGTCATCGAAGAGCGCTGACGAAGAAGGCACCCCATGAATCCCCTGACCAGCCCCCTGCTGACCGACCCCCCACCGCCGGGCCCCGACCTGGCAGTCACCGACACCGAAGTCACCGTGCTGGTCGCGCTGGCCCAGGCGCGCGGCGCCCGGAGCATCGCCGTCGGCTCCGGCCGGACCCCGGCCGCGCTGGCGGGCGCCGACGCGATCACCCGGGCCTGGCAGGCCGCCGGCGGCGTCGTGGCCGCCACGACCACCTGGCCGGAGACCGCAGCCTCCTGGCTGTGCCAGGCCCGCCACTTCGCCGACGCGCCGGCCGACGTGTGGGTGATGACCGGCCCGGAGGTCGGCTGGGCCCAGGTGGCCCGGCGGCTGCTGTGGTCCACGTCCTGGCGGCCCGACCGCACCCTGGCCACCGCCGCCATCGGCCGCCCCGCCACGCTGGCCCTGGTCGGCGCCCGGCAGCTGCGCGGCCTGACCGGAGCCGACGCGAACGGCGCCACCTGGATCGTCACCGACGACGGCGACCTCACGGTCACCGGCCCCGGCCCCGGCCCCGGCATATCACGGTGACGGCGCTGTCCGACCTGCCGGAGGTGCCGCGCGATGCGGTCGGCCCCGCCCCCTGGGGCACTCCTGTTGCCCCAGGACCCCCGCACTCCTCGTGATCCCGCGTATCCACGCGCCTTTCGGGAATCCTGCCCGGCCGCTCCGCCGTCCTGCCCGGCCGACTGCTGCCGGAACGTGTCTCACGTTTCGGTGCGCCCGCGCGTCTTCACCACAGACAGCAGGCGCAGAGAGGAGATCGACATGGACGTCCGGCACGCCTACGTGGACAGCCCGGTGGGACGGCTCCTGGTCGTCGCCGGCGACAACGCCTTGATCGGGCTCTACTTCCCGGGCTACCGGTACACGCCCCGGCCCTCGGCGTGGGGCCGGCGAGCCGACACCTCGGCCGACCCGGTGCTCGCCCAGGCCCGCAGCGAACTCGACGAGTACTTCGCCGGAAAGCGGCAGGTGTTCGACGTCGCGGCGGCGACGAACGGCGACGAGTTCCAGGAACAGGTCTGGGCGCAGCTGCGCCAGATCCCGTACGGCGCGCGGATCACCTACGGCGACATCGCGGTCGAGCTGGGCAGCAAGGGGTTCGCGCAGTCCGTGGGCCAGGCCGTGGGGCGCAACCCGGTGAGCATCGTCATCCCCTGCCACCGGGTGGTGGGCGCGGGCGGCAAACTCACCGGATTCGGCGGCGGACTGGAGCGCAAGCAGCTCCTGCTGGACCTGGAGGAGCCGGTCGAGACCCGGGCCGGACGGCTGTTCTAGCCGCGCCCCGGCCAGGCGGCCCGACCATCAGGCCGTGAGCACCAGACCCCTTGAAGAACAGCGAGGACCTTTTCCCGATGGCCAGCGACACCGTCCCCGCCCTCGCCCCCGAACACTCCGCCGACCGCGGGGTGGTGATCGGCGAGGACGGGCTCGCCCGCCCCGTGTGGGCCGGCACCGATCCGCTGCTCCGTCAGTACTACGACACCGAGTGGGGCATGCCCGTGCGCGACGAGCGCGGCCTGTACGAACGCATCAGCCTGGAAGCCTTCCAGGCCGGGCTGTCGTGGGCGACGATCCTGCGCAAGCGCCCGGCGTTCCGCGCCGCGTTCGACGACTTCGACCCCGACCGGGTCGCCGGCTACGGCGACACCGACGTCGAACGCCTCATGGCCGACGCCGGGATCGTCCGCAACCGCGCGAAGATCCTCGCGGCCGTGGCCAACGCCCAGGCGACCGTCCGGCTGCGCGAACACGGCGGCCTGACCGACTTCGTGTGGGGGTTCAAGCCACTCGACACCCCCAGGCCGCGCACGTTCGCCGAGATCCCGACCACCTCCCCCGAATCGCAGGCCCTGTCCAAGGCCCTGCGCGCGCAGGGGTTCGCGTTCGTCGGCCCGATCACCATGCACGCCCTGATGGAAGCCATCGGCATCATCGACACCCACCTGCTGGACTCCCACCGCCGCGGTTCCTCCGGAATCTGGCCGGAATGACCGCCTCACCACCCAGCACCCCTGCTCGCTGGGGCCGTTCGGCCACCACACGGCCCGCCACGTCCCCCGTGTGGCGGGCCGTGTCCGTCGAGCCGCCGCCTGGAGGCGACGGGCGACGGGACGTTCGCCGTCATCATCACGCTGCTCGTGTTCCCGATCCACAGCACCCGGGAGGGCCGGTGCGGTGATCCTGGTCCCGAGTGGGTGTCACATGACGCGCTTCATGACGATCATGTGGCGTTTGAAGGGGGCGGTGTCGCTGCCCCAGGAGAGGACGGCGAAGACCTCGCCGCCGGGGAAGCCGTGGATCTCGGGTGCGGCGTCGGAGGGGGAGGGGCCGCCGGTACTGTGGGACCAGCCGGACCAGGTGTTGCCGCCGTCGGTGGAGCGGTTGAGGTAGAGCTGGTGGTCGGTGGGGCTGATGCAGCCGATGGCCATGTTCTGCTGGGCGGCGTAGCCCGGGTCGAAGGGACTGGTCGCGAGGTGCCCGGGATCGCCGCCGCGGCCGATCGCGAGCGACTCGCACCGGCCGCCGCCGGGCAGTTCGGTGTACCGGGCGTTCCTGCCGTCGCCCGGGCGGGTGCGGGCGATGCTGACCGTGTTGGTCAGCCCCCGCGAGGCATAGAACTCCTGTTCTCCGGCGGTGAAGGTGAAGTTGCTGGTGATGCGCACGGCCCGGGCGTTGCCCGGCATCAGCTGCCAGGCGCCGTTCCCGTGCCGCCACCAGATCCGGTCGTCCTCGCCGCGGGCGGCCTCGTACGTCTCGTTGTCGTGCCACAGGGCGGTCATGGCCGACGGGGAGCGTGCGGGGCCGCCCTCGTTGATCCAGTTGCCCTCGGTCGTCGCCGCCGCGGCGGGCGAGGCCGTGAGCCCCACCGCCAGGCCGAGCCCGGCCAGCACCGCCACTGCCACGCGCGGTGCGCGGGCGACAACGGCACGGCGGCCGCGCATGCGTTCCGATCCCATCGGACCATCTCCCTCCTCCGGGCGCCTCGACGTGGTGCACGCCGGGGCGCGCCGCAATCCGAGGCGGAACTTCCGCCCGGAGCCCGGACATTAGCGCCGGCGGGAGCCGGTGACGGTGCCGTCAGCGGGGGCTTGCCCGCCGGTGCACGCGAAGACCGGCCGGCTGCCCGGGGCGCGGCTACGCGGCCGCAACGAGGTGGGTGCCGAAGAAGCCGGCCAGCCTCGCGACGGCGGGGGTGACGAACTCGTCCTTGTCGTAGAGGTCGACGTGCGACGCGCCGTCGATCCAGTGGAGTTCCTTCGGTCCGGTCGAGCGCTGGAAGGCCCGCACGCTCATCCAGGCGGTCACCGCCTCGCGGCCGACGACCATGAGCAGCGGGCGCGGGGCGAGCAGGGGCAGGGCGGCGAAGGTGTCGAAGGCCGCGATGCGGTCGATGCTGGACCAGGTCAGGGCCTTGGCCGCCCGGGGATGTTCGGCGCGGGGCGTGCAGTAGTACTCCCAGCCGTCGTGGACGTGCGGGCCGCCGCGGTGGGCCTCCTCCTCGGTCGCGGGGAAGATCGGGAAGGTCCGGACGCCCCCGTCCCGGGCCTCGGCGGTGCGGGCCGCCGCAGCGGCTTCGAGCATGGCCCGGAAGACGGCCGGATCCTGGGTGCCGTCGGCGCCGTCGCGGAACTGACGGGCCATGTCGGTGGCGCTGACGGTGGCGACGGCCCTGATCCGCTGGTCGGTCGAGGCGGCGGCCAGGGCGTAGCCGCCGGAGGCGCAGATGCCCAGCGCCCCGATCCGGCCCGGGTCGGCCTCGGCGCGGGTGGTGAGGAAGGAGACGGCGGCCTTGAGGTCCTCGATCCGGTGCGCCGGGTCCTCCAGGCCGCGCGGCTCGCCCTCGCTCGCGCCCTGGAAGGCGGCATCGAAGGCGAGGGTGACGAAGCCGCGCTCGGCCAGGCGCCGGGCGTACAGGCCGGCGGCCTGCTCCTTCACCCCGCCGCCGGGGTGGCCGACGACGATCGCCGGGCGGGGGCTGCCGGTGCCGTCGTCGTCGGGGGTGTACAGGTGGCCGGCGAGGTCCAGGCCGGCGCTGGGGAAGGTCACATCGGTGATCACGGTGCTGCTCCGGTCGTCGTGCGACGGGCGGGTCGGCGCGGGGCCGACTCCGGGGCCCTCTTCGGTGGCCGCTCCTCCACCGTGGCGCCGGGGTGTGCGGGGGTGCCAGGGAGGACGCTGCCTATGCACGCCGGTACCAGGTACGAGGCCGCTCCCGTGCCGGACACTGGAACCATGACCGTCCGCGACCAGCCCTCCCGCGACAACGAGCTGGGGGACTTCCTGCGCGCCCGCCGCGCCGCCCTCGACCCCCACGGGGCCGGCTTCCCCGACGACGGACGGCTGCGCCGGGTGCCGGGCCTGCGCCGCGAGGAACTGGCGCAGCTCGCCCACGTGAGCGTCGACTACGTCGTCCGCCTGGAGCAGGGACGCACCCGGCGCGTCTCCCGGTCGGTCCTCGACGCGCTCGCCGACGCGCTGCGCCTGGCGCCGGACGAACGCGCCTACCTCTTCGCGTTGGCCGACGCGGCCCCGGCACCCGCCGCCCCACCGTCCGGCCGCCCGCCCGTGGACCCGCAACTGCGGCAGCTCCTGGCGACCATGCACGACGTTCCCGCCATGGTCCTCAACCGGCGCCTGGACGTCCTGGCCTGGAACCACGCGGCCACTGCCCTGCTCACCGACTTCGGCGCACTCGCCCCCGGGGAGCGCAACCTGATCCGCCTCACCTTCCTCGACGACGCCTACCGCGCGCTGTACGCGGACTGGCCCCGCGCCGCGTGCGACTGCGTCGCCACGCTGCGCATGGAAGCCGGCCGCCGCCCGGAGGACCGTGAACTCACTTCACTGATCGGCGAGTTGACAGCCTGCGACGCGAACTTCCGGGCCTGGTGGGCCGACCACCGGGTGCGCGGCCCCCGGCAGCTCACCAAGACCTACGCCCACCCGCTGGCCGGCCCCCTGACCCTCGACGTCCAGCAGTTCACCGTCGACACCCGGCCCGACCAGCAACTCATCGCCTACACCGCCCCTCCCGGCTCCCCGGCCCACGAGGGACTGCGATTCCTCCTCCAGTGGGCACCTGCTCCGCGCGGATGACACTCGTGTGCGGAGTCTGCTTCCGTACCTGGCCGCACTGGCGGCCAATGCGGCACTGCCGGGCCGCGTTGAGGCCCTCGGGTTGCCTGCCTCTCTGGCCATCGGCTACGGCGAAACGCACTTGCCGGACGGGGTCGACGTGATCGGTTGGCGGGAGGACCTCGGGCGGTCGTCGTCCGCGAAACCGCCTCCCCGGGAAGAGGTCGAAATTCCACCACCCGCCAGAGCAGGCCGAGGGTTCATGGCGGTTCGTCAGTTTTCGTTTCGTGCATAGACATTCGTCCAGTCTCATGGGCACCCGCGGGCGCTTGTCGCGCACGGGACGCATGCCGCCCTCGCGGCCCGCCCCGCTCCCCGTCGCGGCAGTCGCTGTGGGCCTTCTCGCGGCAGCGGGCGCTCTGATCGCGGAGTCGGGGAGCAACTCCGTGAAGTTCTCCTGCTGTTCAACATGGCGGTACTCGGCGAGGGATAGCATCTGCGACATCTAGATGTGTAGATGTCCCGCCGGGGCCTCGGTGGGACCTGCGCGGCTTCCTGGTGAAGTAAGCCCACTCGAACCATGGGCGCCCGAGCATCTTCTGACCAGTAGTCACGAGAACGGGAAGGGACCCCCGATGACCCCCACGAAGACCGCCGGCGTCGCAGCCGCGGCCTGCCTCGCCCTCACCACTGCACTGGCCCTGGCCAACCCGGCCCAGGCGTCCCCGATCCAGGGCGCCTATGTCGCCTTGGGTGACTCCTACACCGCCGTCGGAACACTGACCGCCCCCGCCCCCGGCACACCGTCCGCCTGCCGCCAGGGCGT
Source organism: Kitasatospora sp. NPDC059803 (assembly GCF_042732255.1). Taxonomy (NCBI): domain Bacteria; kingdom Bacillati; phylum Actinomycetota; class Actinomycetes; order Kitasatosporales; family Streptomycetaceae; genus Kitasatospora; species Kitasatospora sp. NPDC059803. Next base: position 6,136 of record NZ_JBHWIJ010000001.1, read on the forward strand.
CGACAACTACCCCCACGTCGTGGCCCGGAACCTCGGGCTGCAACTCGCCGACGTCAGCTGCTCCGGCGCGCAGGCCCGAGACATGACGCTCGCCCAGTCGCCGGACTCACCGCCGCAGTTCGACGCGCTGACCCCGTCCACATCGGTGGTCACCCTGGGCATAGGAGGCAACGACAACAACACCTTCAGCACTGCCGTCCGCGGCTGCGAGGTCATCGACGCGCTCAGCGTGTTCGACATCGGCTCGCCGTGCGCGGACTTCTACAAATCGACCTTCGCCGACGCCATCGCCTCGGACGAGGCGAACATCGCCGGGGCCCTCCAGCAGATCCACCGACTCGCGCCGCAGGCCAAGGTCTTCGTCGTCGGCTACCCGGACATCCTGCCGCAGAGCGGCAACTGCCGGCCGCAACTGACCCTCACCACCAAGGACACCGCCTACCTCGACGGCATCGAACTGGCCCTCAACTCCATGCTGCGGCACGCCGCCCAGAGCAACGACGCCACCTACGTCGACACCTACACCCCGAGCGTCGGGCACGACGCCTGCCAGAGCGCGTCCACCCGCTGGATCGAGCCGCTCGTCCCCGCCGGCGCCTACGCGCCGTTCCACCCGAACGCGGTCGGTCAGCAACACGCCGCTGCGGCCGTCGAAGCCGCGCTGCGGGCCGCCGGCGTCAGCTGAGGGTCCGAGGCCGCAGACCGCAACGGGTCGATGGCCCGGCGGCCTCACCGAGGCTGCCGGGCCACCGGGCCCTCGCCCCCGACGTCCCGGTTGTTCCGGTCAGGCCTGGTCACGCCTGGTCGCAGCCTCAAATGCGGCCCGGATCACTTGCGACGGGAGGGAGGTGGCGGGAGGGAGGTGAGAGTCCCCGCGCAACGAGGCGCGCCTCAGCCGCTGGTATCCGCGCCGCCCGAGTCCTGGTCCGCCTGGCGCCACTCGCGGTAGCGCATCACGAAGCTGGCGTTCTCGCCGTAGATCCGCCGGCGTACGTAGAGGATCGGCCGTCCGTCCGGTGCGCAGCTGACCCCCTCGCGCAGGAGCAGCGGACTGCCGGCCGCGACGTCGAGTCGCTGCGCGTCGGCGATGTCGGCGGCGATCGCGCTGAACGAGCGCCAGTCGTATTCAAGTTCGATACCGATCGCCTCGGCCACCGCCACCGTGGTGTTCCGCGACTCCGTCGACTCCGCGAAGCCCGTGGGCAGCAGGTGCGTGGCCACCCAGTAGCTGTTCACTGCCCAGGGCTGGGTGGAGATCACGATCACGGTGTCGATGCGGGTCAGCGCGCTTGTGGGCAGCCGCAGGTGCTCGGCGGCCTGCCGGTCGGGCGCCGTGTCCGAGCCGACCGACACCTCCACGGCCCGTTCCTCGGTGCCCTTCAGGCCGCGCACGGGCACGGGCACGCTCTGGCTGCCGACATCGAGGCGGGCGCTGTTCGGGTCGACATCGATCGTGGCCCGCACGACCGGCCGGCGTACGAAGGTGCCGACTCCCCGCCGGATCTCGATCGCGCCCGCGCGGTCGAGCTCGGCGATCGCCTGGCGGACGGTCAATCGGTTGGCGCCGAATTGCCCGCACAGCTCCGGCTCGCTCGGCAGTCGGGAGCCCGGGGGGTACTCGCCGGTGTCGATGCGCTCCTGGATGGCGCGGGCGAACTGGAGGTACAACGGACCGTTGTTTCGTGGTGTCGGCACGTGGCGAATCCTACGGATCCGGCGCCCTGGGTCCAGTCCGGGTTCGCATCCGTGAAGTTCTCCTGCTGTTCAACCGGGTGCGGCTCGGCGAGGGATAGCATCTTCGACATCTAGACGGCTAGACATCTAGATGCCTGGCCGGAGCCCCCAGCAGGCCCTGCACAGCCGCCTGGTGAAGAGCCCCGCCCCCCGGCACCCCCATCGAATGAATCGCAACACCACGACAACCCCGACGGGCAGGCCGACACCATGCACCACCAGCACGATCCGCACGCCTGGATCACCACACCCATCACCGCGAACCTCCTGCGCGGAGCCCTCGACCTGGAGCAGACCGAGCGCGGCCTGCTGCCGCACCGACTGCCCGCCTGGGCCCGCGCCCAGTGCGCCGACCCGCAGCTGGCCAGGGCAGAGTCCCAGCCCTCCGGAGTACGGCTGGCCTTCCGCACCCGGGCCACCGCCGTCGAACTGGACACCCTGCCCACCAAGACCGCCTACGTGGGTGCCCCGGCGCGCCCGGACGGCGTCTACGACCTGCTCGTCGACGGCCGCCTGGCCGGTCAGGCCGTCGTGACCGGCGGCGACACGCTGACCATCGACATCACCACCAGGACCGCCGAGCGCCGCCCAGGCACCGCCGGCACCCTCCGCTTCAGCGACCTGCCCGACCGGGCCAAGGACGTCGAGATCTGGCTGCCGTACAACGAGACCACCGAACTCGTCGCACTGCGGACCGACGCCCCCATCGAGCCCGTGCCGGACCGAGGCCGCAAGGTGTGGCTGCACCACGGAAGTTCCATCAGCCACGGCTCCGACGCCGCCGGCCCCACCAGCACCTGGCCCGCCCTGGCCGCCGCCCTCGGCGACGTGGAACTGATCAACCTGGGCCTGGGCGGCAGCGCCCTGCTCGACCCCTTCACCGCGCGCACCATGCGGGACACCCCCGCCGACCTGATCAGCGTCAAGATCGGCATCAACGTGGTCAACCACGACCTGATGCGCCTGCGTGCTTTCACCCCCGCCGTCCACGGCTTCCTCGACACCATCCGCGACGGCCACCCCCGAACGCCCCTGCTCGTCGTCTCGCCCATCCTGTGCCCCATGGTCGAGGACACACCCGGCCCCAGCACGATCGACCTCACCGCTCTCAGCACCGGACAACTCCGCTTCCGGGCAACGGGCGACCCCGCGGAGCGCGCGAGCGGAAAGCTGACGCTGGGCGTCATCCGGGACGAGCTGGCCCGCATCGTCGAACAGCGGGCCGCCGACGACCCGAACCTCCACTACCTCGACGGCCGCGACCTCTACGGACCGGCCGACGCCGCCGGCCTCCCGCTGCCCGACCAACTCCACCCGGACGCCGTTACCCACCAGCACATGGCCCAACGCTTCGCCACCCTCACCTTCACCACCCCGGGCCCCTTCAGCCACTGGCCGGAGCGGTGCTGTTCGGCCGGTTCGGCCGTGCGGTGTGGATGTAGTTGAGGAGTATGCCGGTGAAGGGCTCGGGGACTGGGGTGGGTGGATCGCCGAGCCGGAGTGCGACCTGATCGGCTTCGTGCTGGACCTCGCGGATGAGTGAGCCGGACCAGCCGCCGGATGGGCTGGGCATAGCGCAGGATCAGTGCGGTGGCGACCCCCTTGATGGGCGGGAGCTCGTCGCTGATCATGACCTTGCGGATCAGGGCGATGCGCCGGTGCCGGCTGACCGGGCCTGGGGCGGATTCTCGGAGAAGCCGGGAAGCCGAGCAGCGTCGTCGTTCAGCGCGAGGTTCAGCGCGAGGTTCAGCGCGAGCCGGCACAACCAGGTGCGGTACCAGCCGACTTGTCGGTATTCGACCGGCCCTGACGGGAGCTACGCGGCCGTCGAACCATCCCCCTGCGAGGCCGGGTTGAGGGCGGCGTAGTGTGCGCAGTGTGAAAGAACTGATCTTCCGGGGAAAAGACAGATTCCGCCCAGACTGGTCCGATCTCGGGCCGGTGCTCATCGTCGTCACGGTCGAACTCGTCGCAGGCCACCTGAAGTTCCACCTCGGCCTCGGCCCCATGCTCCTACTCGTCGGCGGGACCGTGGTGCTGGCCGCCGCGAGCCGCCTCCTCTCCATGCGGTACTGGAGCAGGGTCGGCACCGACGGAGTCACCATCTGCTGGGGGTTCGGCCGTGGCCGCACCTACTCCTGGCAACAGATCTCCTGGATCGACGTGTCGGAGTTCCAAGGCCGCGGCGCGCCCACACGTGTGGCTCGGATCCACACCACCGACGGCCGGCGCCACTGGATGTCCACTGTGATGGCCAGCGACCTCCATCCGTCGGAGGACTTCGACGCCGACTTCCGGCGGGTCGTCGACTGGTGGAAGCACAACACCAGTCCGAGCCAGCGCGTCCTGCCGCAGAAGCGGTTCCGGGACCGGCTGACGCCCGTGAGGGTTGCGGCGCTGTGCACCATCGCCCTCGCCGCCGTCCTCTTCGTCTTCACCGTGGTGCTGGCCCAGTAGCCGCCTGAACGCGTCGGCCCGGCTCCCCGGCGGGCGTTGGGCCGTGGCGCTGGCATGGGGAGATCGGTCGGTCCTGTCAGCGAGCCGGTGGGGTGAGGGCGGTGCGGTCGAACGGGCCGCCGTGTGAGGCGGCGTACGTGACGGCGTCGTTGACGGCGCTGAGGCCGAACGACCGGACCCGTTCGGGGGCGAGGTCCAGGGTGCCCGAGGCGAGGAGCCGGATGATGCCGACGTTCGCCGTACGCGGGTACATCCACTGGCCGCGCACGGTGACCGAGTTGCGCATGATCCACGGGTACGGGAGCGCGAGGTCGTCGCCGCCGAGCATGCCGACGCCGCCCATGAGAACGACGCGGCCGTACTCGCGCACGGTCATGGCTGCCGTGCGCGCCGCCGAGCTGGGTGCGCTCGGCGGCAGCAGGTCGATCACCATGTCGATCGGGCCGCCGCCCGCCGCGGACATCGCCGCGCGGTCGCCGGCCTCGTCCCCGCTCAGCGGGACCGGGCGCACCCGCGGACCGAACCGGTCGGCGAGGAGGTCGAGCGCGGCCCGGTTGCGGCCGGGGGCGACCACGCGGCCCGCCCCCATGGCGAGCGCGACCGCGACCGCACTGCTGCCGAGGTTGCCGGTGGCCCCGCTGACGAGCAGCGTCTCACCGGCTGCGAGCCCGCCGGCCAGCAGCCCGCCGTAAGGGATGACGTGCACGCCGAGCGCGGCCCAGCGCGCCGGGTCGTCCCCCGCCGCCGCGGGCAGCGGGAAGACGTTCTCCGTCGGGACCCGCATGAGCTCGGCGAACGACCCGTCGTGCAGGTGCCGGGCGAGCCGCGCGCCGCCCTCGCCGCGGGAGCTCCAGCCCTGGAGCGTGATGTCGGGCGTCAGGGCGTCGTCCCGCGAGCGCACCGTGCAGTCGCACCACACCAGGTCGCCGGGGCGCAGCCGGGTGGCGTCCGGGCCCACGTGGACGACCCGTCCCACCCCGCCGATCCCGGGCACGACGGGAGGGACCAGGGGGTAGTTCCGCTCGCCGCTGAAGACCTCGGCCGCGTACGGGGCCACGCAGGTGGCGAGTACCTCGACCACCACCTCGCCGCCGTCGGCCTCGGGGTCGGGCACCTCCCGCACCGTGAGCGGGGCGCCGAACTGCGTCAGGACTGCTGCTCGCACGTGATGACCTCCGTGTTCGTCCGTGTTCATCGTGTTCGTCGTGTTCGACAGTAGGAGCCCGGGGGGAATGCGGGGAGCGACGAACCGGCATCCGTGGTATGCGTATGCCGCATGGACATCTCCAGCACGGGCCTACGGGTCCTGCAACAGATCGCCGAGTCCGGCAGCTTCACCGCCGCAGCCGCCCGGCTCGGCTACACCCAGTCGGCGGTCTCACGCCAGGCCGCCTCCCTCGAACGAAGCGCGGGCGCCACCCTGTTCGAACGCCGCCCCGACGGGGTGCGGCTCACCCCTGCGGGCCTGACCCTGCTACGCCACGCCCGTACGATCCTGGACTGCCTGACGGCGGCCGAGCGCGACCTCACCGGCACCGCCCCGCGGACCGAACTGGTGCGGCTGGGACTGTTCCTGAGCGCGGGCGCGGCCATCCTGCCTCCCGTACTCGCCCGCCTCGCGGCAACCGACCCGCAGATCACGGTCACGACGACCGAGGGCACCACCCCCACCCTGGTCCGGGCACTGCGCGCGGGCTCGATCGACCTCGCCGTCCTGACGTCCCGCCCGCCCCACCGGCCCTTGGACGGCGAGTCGCCGCGCCTGCACGTCGAGACCGTCGCGGACACCGAACTGGTCGTGGCGGCGCCTTCGACCGGAGCGTTCGCCGGCCGCACCGCGGTGCACGTCGACGAACTGGCCGACGCCCCGTGGATCGCCGCCCCGGCCTCGAACTCCGAGCCACTGCTCGGCGTCTGGCCCGGCCTGCCCGCACGGCCGCACATCGTCCACAGCGCGCGCGACTGGCTGACGAAGCTCCAACTGGTCGCCGGCGGCTTCGGGGTGACAACGGTGCCGTCCCGGCTCTCCCCGGCGCTGCCGCCCGGGGTGAGCCTGCTGCACGTCGAAGGCGCACCTCCCGAGCTCCGCCGGGTCCTCGTAGCGCGACTCCCCGGCCGCCCGACCCCGCCGATCACGGCCGTCACCCGAGCCATCACCTCGACCGCCTGATACGTGCCGCCGGGGCCCCCGGCCCCGGCGCCGAGACCACCGACTCGCCGTGCACCAACTGTCGGCGCCCGTGTGCAACCTTCTCGGTGGTGCGGCGGTGAGTAGGGCAGAGCGATGGCCCGGTCGGGTCGTCGCGCGGACGCGAAGAGGAATCGGATGACCGTGAGCGTATTGCACATCCCAGTGGAGGACCCGCCCCCGTCCGTCACGGCACCGGCTTCCGCGGGCGGCCCCGGCCTGCGGGAGCTTGACTTCGAGGGGTTCGCCGCCGCGCGCTGGCGGCAGTTGGTGCGCACCGCCTACCTGCTCACCGGCGACTACCACGAGGCCGAGGACGTGGTGCAGGCGACTTTCGCGAAGGTCTTCAGGAACTGGTCCCGGATCAGCCGCCTGGAGGAGCCGGACGCCTATATCCGCCGGGCCCTGGTGAACAACAACCTGAGCCGTCACCGGCGGCGCCGGGTCAGGCAACTGCTCATGCCCGTCCTGCCCGATCGGGCGCACACCGCGGGCGGTGGCCACCACGACGTCGAGGAACGCTCGGTGCTGCTCCAGGCGCTGGCGGAACTGCCGCAGCGCCAGCGGGCCGTGGTCGTCCTGCGCTACTGGGAGGACATGAGCGAGTACCAGGTCGCCGAAGCGCTCGGCTGCTCGCTGGGCAACGTCAAGAGCCAGGCCAGCCGCGGCCTGGCGAAACTGCGCGGACACCCGGCGTTGGCCCCGTATGCGGCGGACACCGGTTCAACGAGCGACGGCACGAACGGAGACAACAGGTGATGGACACCGAGAACATGATGCGCGGCGCTCTGCGAGATGAAGCGGCCCGGGTCGCGGTGGCGGACTGGTCTGCCGGACCCGTGCACGTCCAGGTACGCAGGCAGCAGCGGGGGCGCCGGGTGGCGATGGGCGCGTCGGCTGTGGTGGCCGCGCTCGCGGTGGTGGCCGGCACGGGCGCGGTACTGTCCGCGCAGCGCGCGGTCCAGACCGTCGGGCCGGCCTCGCAGGCCCTGGCCGTACCGGTGGGGCCGGCTCCCGAGGCCGTGGTGGTGGAGCCCGGCCAGCAACTGTCGTTGGGCCGCCAGGACTGGTGGATGCAACTGAACGACCAGGAGATCTGCATCCACGACGCCCCCGCCTACCGCAGCGGTCCGGGGTGCGGCGGGCACTCCTGGGCGGGCGGAGCAACCGAGATCGTCATGCAGTACTACGGGAACCCCCCGCAGTACCAGGAGGGTCTGTACAACCTCATCTACCACGGGCCCGGGCGGGTGGCCCGGATGACCATCGAGATAGACGGCCAGGTGTCCTGGTCCACCGTTGCCTCACTTCCCGGCAACCCGGGCTACGCCACCGGCTATGTCTGGGGGCCGCCCAGCCGCAAGACCCCCAACGGTTCGACGGCATACCCGTTCGAAGGCGTCAAGCTCGCCGCGTACGACGCTCAGGGGAAGGTGCTGGCGAGCAAGACGCTGACCTCCTGAATCAGACCGCCGCCGCGATCCCGGCGGTGCCCGGCCGGTCGGCCTGGTCCTCAACAGCACGCTCGGCTGGTGGTGGGCCGACCCCGCCAGCGGGTTCGTGATCGCCTTCTACGCGGTGCGCGAGGTCCGGGAGATCTTCTTCGGCGACCACTGACCTCCACCGGCCGCGCCGGTCGATACTTCAAGGGCGGGGGCCGCGCGTCGACGAGTAGTGGGTGTGGGTCCTGCGTCAACGCCTTCACCACCACGGTGGTGGAGGGGGTGGTAGCGCGGCGGGGGGGGGTTGGGGGGGGAAGCCAACGGGTGCCGCCCACCGTGTCCCCAGGGGGGGGGGGGAACCCCACCGTGGGGGGGGGGGGGGGTGTGGTGTGGGGGGTGGGGGCCTTCAACCCCCCCACCCCCCCGGGGGGGGGCGGGGGTTTTATTCGCGCTCCGGGTCGTCTTCGTCGTGGACTCCGAAGGGGTCCAGCCAAGGTGAGCCCATGGGGTCGCGTCTCACCTCTCGGTGTCGCTTTCACAGGTTCCGTTGCCGGATCCGCCGGTGGCCGACAACGAAACCTGAGACAGCCTGGCCACCGTCTGCTACGTGGCTTCGTTCACTTCAAGCGCCAGGCCGTGACGGTGAAGGCCTTCGGGGCGGATGCCGACCGGAGCACGAACGCGGCCCTGCACCTACGAGATGACCTCGGTAACGGCTCCATTCGCCACGATTCCTGGGCCGTGCTGGAACGAGAAGCGCAGGCCCTTCACCAAGACAATCTCGCGGTCCAGAGTGGCAGTCAGGTCGGTGCTCTCGCCGGGCGTTGCCCTGTCAATCCCGTCCGGCAGCTTGATGGATCCGTCGATGATGTCTTCGCGAATGACGAACTTGGGCCGATATCCCGTGGTGATGGAGACGTCGCGGCCGCCTTCGTCCGCGCTCAGCACGTAGACGTTGGCCTTGAAGGTGGTGCGTGCGGTGAAGCTGCCCGGCTTGGCCAGGACCTGGCCCGGTTCGATGTCCTTGGCGGCCACGTCACGCAGCAGCACGGCCACGGCCTTCCCGTCCTGTTCTCCGTTGGCCGTACGGTCCACCTCGACCCCTGCACATTTGGCCACGAGGGACTTGCCACCGCCGACGATCTCGACTTCGTCCCCCGCCTTGACGCTGCCGAGTTCGATGCGGCCCCGTACAACGCTTCCGCCCCCCGAGGGAGAGTGGACGTCCACGACGGACATCAGGAACGGCTCGTCGGCTGCCGCCTCGGCTGTCTCCTCTGACATAGGTGACTTCTCCTCGTGTGGGTGGTCTGTGTGGACTGCCGGTGGAATGGGCGGCAGCACCTGGTCGCAGGAGCTGCGGAACGCATGCTTGCCCCCGCCTCTTCTGGCGGTCCGTCAGATTGTGCAAATCCTTCCCCACAGTAGTCTCTTGCGGCGGACCAGACCGACCGGCACGACGACCAACAACCGTGTGCGCAGACACAGGCCAGCGGCAACCGAACCCGAGAAACTCGGCGGCAAACCCGCCTGAGCGACAACGGGATGTGAGACCAGTCAGCTTGCCTGCTCTCACATCCCGTTGCATCAGTCCAGTTCAGGCGCCATCCCACCGACAAAGATCAATTGAGGCAGGACATCCGATAACATCGTCATGTGACGATGACAACTCCCTCTCCGACTGTCGACCGGGTGGAGCTCGCGCCGGCGGCGGCCCTGTTCCGCTCGCTCGGCGATCCGGCCCGCCTGGCGATCTTGCGCCACCTCGCGGTGAGCGAGGCCCGCGTGGTCGACCTGGTCGAGCAGCTCGGCCTGGCCCAGTCCACGGTCTCCAAGCACCTGGCGTGCCTGCGCGAGTGCGGACTCGTCGACTCCCGCCCGGTCGGCCGGGCCTCGGTCTTCACACTGACCCAGCCGTCCCTGGTCGACCTGCTCGCGGCGGCCGAAACCGTGCTGGCCGCGACCGGCGACGCGGTCGCCCTCTGCCCCACCTACGGCACCCCGGACGGAGCAGGCGAATGAGCGCCCCCGAGACCAGCGCCGAGGAGCTGACCATCGCCGAGGAACCCGGCGGCTGCCACTGCGAGCCCAGCTGCACCGACGCCTGCTGCCGCCCGCCCATCGAGCGGGACGACGCCTGGCACGCCGCCGCCCGCAAGGCCAAGCTGCTGTCCTGGCTGTCCCTGGCCTACATGGCCGCCGAGGGCGCGGTCGCCATCGTCGCCGCGGTGCTGGCCTCCTCCGTCGCGCTGCTCGGCTTCGGCCTGGACTCCGTGATCGAGGGCTTGGCCTCGGTGATCATCGTCTGGCGGTTCAGCGGCTCCCGGACCCTGTCCGAGGATGCTGAGGGCAAGGCCCAGAAGGCCGTGGCGGTCACCTTCTTCCTGCTCGCCCCCTACATCGCCTACGACGCGATCTCCACCCTGATCGCGGGCGAGAAGCCGTCGACCAGCTGGCTCGGCATCGCGCTGTCGGCGTCCTCGCTGATCGTGATGCCGCTGCTGGGCCGGGCCAAGCGCCGCCTTGGCAAGATCCTCGACTCCGGCGCCACCTCCGGCGAGGGCACCCAGAACCTGCTGTGCGCCTACCTGGCCGCCGCCGTCCTGGTCGGCCTGCTCGCCAACACGCTGTTCGGCCTGTGGTGGCTCGACCCCGTCGTCGGCCTCCTGGTGGCCGGCCTCGCGGTGCGCGAGGGCATCGAGGCCTGGCGCGGCGAGGAGTGCGGCTGCTGAACCACCAGCACCAACAACGCCCGAAGGGCGGTCCCAGCCACCCGGCCGGGGCCGCCCTTCGGGCGTTGGCGGGGACGTCAGCCAGCCACCGGCGCTTCCTCGGCCACTCGCTGCCCGATCACGGGGCTCCGGGCTCCGACCGGCCCGGAACCCGGCCTGGCGGGTCCACATCGGATCGTGGCGACCCTGGGACCCGAGGAACGCCGTGAAATCCCACGACCTGCCCCTGCTTCTCCAACAGCTGGCCCGCGAATTCGACGGCGTGACCGGGATGTCGGTGGCGCTGTCCGGCTCCCTCGCCCGCGGCGACCACCGCACCGGGCGCAGCGGACACATCACCTCAGACCTCGACCTGATCCCCGTCGTCGCCACTCCGGCTGACGTGTCGGCTGCCCGGACCGCGGTGGAGTCGATCCTGCGGCGCCTCGCCGACGCCTTCCAGATCGAGGCGACGGCCGCCATCACCACGCTCCCGGCGTTCCGGTCGGCCGGCCACGTCCCCTACCGCACCAGCATGCGGCCCGAGTGGCTGTGCGACGGCCTCAACCTCGGCCCGGGCGCCTTCGGGCCGCCCGGCCCCGACGACGGCGACCCGCACACGGCGCTGGCTTGGGCGATCCAGCCCGTCACCTACTACCTGGCCAAGGCCACCGCCCAGAACCTGCCGACCAACCTACTCAAGGCCCGGTCCGCGGCGGTAGGGCTGGCCAACACCTTCGGCCTGAGGGAGGTGCGCGACAGCCTGGACAACCTCCCCGGTGCCCTGCGCAACCTGATCGCCGAACGCCGCATCGCCCCGCTCGACTCCACCGCCCGCTACCTCGACGCCCCCACCCACCCCGTCATCGCGCAGGCTGTCCGCGACGCCGTCTTCGTCGAGAACCAGGGCCTGCCGTTCGCTCTCTCGGCTGTCGCCGTGCTGCCGTCCATCCCGAACTGACCGACACGGCCAAGATCCTTTTCAGTGGCAGCGAGGGTTGTCCCGTCTCTTGTGTCCTGAACATGAAAGGGAGTTGGTTGTAGGACAGCTTCCAGGAATGGTGCTGTGCGGATGATGAAGGTTTTGGCCCTTCGGAGTCGCCCTGCGGGGGGAGGATCCAAACCACCTCATGCTGCGTTGGCTGAAGACCGTCGTGGTGAGCGATGAGGAAAAGGTGTCGTAAGAGGCGTCAGGTGGGGACCGGGAAGACGAACGCAAGTGAATCGCTGCTGACGTGTCGAAAGACAGACAGATGACATCAGAACCGGGGTGTGAGACGAACTCCGGGATGAGCCTGGCGGGTGTTCGCCTATTGGCCAGGTGGTGTCCGGTATGTAGGAGACGTGAGTCCGGTCTGCGGCTTCCGCATGGAACAGGAGAAGGCAGGTCCGATACTGCCCGCCGCACAGCGGTGGGCGAGAGGGAGTGCTCCAAGCAGCGGACACTGCGAGGGGTCGAGTACCGACGCGGGTCCTGCTGGCGGACCGGCCCGTAGTAGCGGTGAAGCCCCTGTAACGGGGGTGGAGCGAAGGGGCCGGGTCGTTCGTGACTGTGTTGATCGCATCAACCGGATGTTCTCCGGGAGGAGTTCGATGGGCCAGTTGAAGTCTCAGGTCAAGCCGTTTGATATTTCGAAGTGGGAAGTCAAGGGGGCGTGGGAGGAAGTCAGGGCGAACAAGGGCGCTCCTGGGGTGGACGGGCAGAGCATCGCCGACTTCGAGAAGGACCTTCAGAACAATCTGTACAAGGTCTGGAACCGGATGTCGTCGGGCTCCTGTTTTCCGCCTCCGGTGCGCGCGGCGGTCATTCCCAAGTCGCACGGTGGAGGCCGTCTGGTTCGAACGCTATGCGGACGACGCGGTGCTGCACTGCGTCACCGAGCGCCAGGCCCGTGAGGTGCTGGCCGCGCTCACGGACAGGATGGTCGAGGTCGGGCTGCGTCTGCACCCGGACAGGACCCGGATCGTGTACTGCAAGAACGGATCCGCCAAGGCTCCTACGAGCACGAGGCGTTCACGTTCCTCGGGTACACGTTCCGCGCCAGGCGAAACCGGGCTCGGCACGGCAGGCTCTTCCTGTCGTTCGAGCCGGCGGTCAGCCAGGACGCTCTGGCGAGGATCGGCCGGGAGGTGCGCTCCTGGCAGCTGCACACCCGCTCCGATCTTTCCGTCAATGAGCTCGCCCGATGGGTCAACCCCGTGGTGGCGGGCTGGATCAACTACTTCGGCCGCTTCCGGCCGTGGGAGCTGCATCCCTTCTTGATGCGCATCAACGCCTACCTGGTGCGCTGGATCCGCCAGAAGTACAAGCGGCTCAAGGCCAAGCGGAAGGCCATCGCGAAACTGCGGGAGATCGCCCAGCGATATCCCTGCATGTTCGCGCACTGGCGCCTCACCGTGGACGCCTCGTCGGCGTACACCTGAAAGTGCACAGGCGAGTACAGCCGAACGTGCACAGCGGTGGTGCCCGAGTTCCGTTGGTGGTTCGGCTTTGCCGGTCAGTTCTGCTCGGGGGCGAGGCGTGCCGCGCGGGTTGTGAGGTGGCGCCGTTCCGGTGTGCTGGTGGCGCGTCGGGCTGCCTCGCGATAGGCGTGGGCCGCTGCGTCGAGGTCGCCGAGCTGTTCCAGGAAGTGGGCGCGGGCGGCGAGCAGGCGGTGGTGGCGGGCCGTCCGTTTGTCGGATTCCAGTGCCGCCAGCAGGTCGAGCCCGGCAGCGGGTCCGTGCACCATGGCGACGGCTACCGCGCGGTTGAGGGTGACCATCGGGTTCGGTGCGAGGTGCTCCAGCAGGTCGTAGAGGGTGAGGATCTGCGGCCAGTCGGTGGCGTCGACGTGCTCGGCCTCGTCGTGGACGGCGGCGATGGCCGCCTGCAGCTGGTACGGGCCCACCTGTCCGCGGGGCAAGGTGCGGCTGATCAGGTCGAGGCCCTCCGCGACAAGCCGGCGGTTCCAACGGGCGCGGTCCTGCTCGGCCAGCGGCACCAGGTCGCCGTCGGGTCCGGTGCGGGCGGGGCGGCGCGCGTCGGTGAGCAGCATCAGGGCAAGCAGCCCGGCCGTTTCGGTGTGGTCGGGCAGAAGGCGGTGCAGCAGGTGGGTGAGCCGGATCGCCTCGGCCGACAGGGCCGGCGCGGTCAGGTCGGCGCCGTCGGTGGCGGTGTAGCCCTCGTTGAAGATCAGGTACAGCACATGGAGCACCGCCTCCAGCCGTTCGGCCCGGTCGGCTGCCCTCGGCATGCACAGCGGGGTGGCGGAGGTTTTGACGGTTTGTTTGGCGCGGCTGATGCGCTGGGCCATGGTCGCCTCGGGGACGAGGAAGGCCGCGGCGATCTGGGCGGTGGTCAGGCCGCCGATCGCGCGCAGTGTCAGGGCGATCCGGCTGGGCTCGGACAGTGCCGGGTGGCAGCACAGGAACAGTAGCGCCAGGGAGTCGTCCCGGTCCGTGTCCGGTTCGGCGTCGGCGGCGCGGCTCAGCAGCTCGGCCTGCGGAGTGGCCAGGGCGATCCGGTCCTCGCGGCGCCGGCGCGCCTGCTCACTGCGGACCTGGTCGACCAGCCGGCGGGAAGCGACGGTGACCAGCCATCCCCGGGGATTGTCCGGCGTTCCCTCGGCGGGCCACTGGAGGGCGGCGGCCAGCAGCGCCTCCTGGACGGCGTCCTCGCATGTGTCGAAGACGCCGTACCGGCGGATGAGCGCGCCGAGGACCTGCGGCGCCCCGTGGGCGCGCCCGGGCGCGCCCCCCGGGCCCGCCGCGGCCGGGCCCGCGCGCGCGCCGCGCGGGCCCGAACACACGCCCGCGGCGCGCGGGCGCGCGCGGCGCGGAGCACCACA
>NZ_JBHWIJ010000001.1:20504-33469 GCF_042732255.1 Kitasatospora sp. NPDC059803
GCGCGCGGGCCCGCCTCCGCGCCCCGCCCCGCGGGCCGGCGCGCCCCCGCGGCGCCCCCCCGCGGCCCCGCCCCGCCCCGCCCCCCCCCCCCCACGCCGGGCCTCTCGGTCACAGGTCCGTCGCGGCGTCGTGCAGCACCGGCCACAGCTCGACCGGCTCGATGTCCGCGAAGGGCATGTCGGCGGCGATCTCCTGCGCGCGCTCCAGGGACTCGCAGTCCAGCATGTAGAAGCTGGCGATGTACTCCTTGGTCTCCAGGTACGGCCCGTCGGTGACCGCCGGGACGCCGTCCTTTCGGCGCACCAGCTGCGCGTTGGCCGCGTCCGCCAGGCCGTAGGCGCCCAGCAGTTCACCGCTGTCGCGGTACTTCTTGTTGAACGCGTCCTGCTTGGCGATCGCCTCGGGCCAGGCATCGGCCGGGAAGGAGTCCCACTTGGCCTGGTTGCCGTAGATCATCGCAACGTACTTCATCAGGTGTCCCCTTGTGTCCCGCGCGCCCACTCGGCGCGCTTGCACCCCTCAGTCGGAGCCGGGCACAGGTCCTCGACATCCGGCACGAAACAATTCCGTCGGCTGTTCTTCCGAACCGTGGTGGCGGGCTGAACCGCCCGAACGGGACAAACGATCAACCTACCCGGCGCCCTCCGCCCAGGGACAGCCACCCGCATCGGTGCACGTTCGCGCGTACCCGACTGTGCAGATTGACCCGTACGCCGGCTACTGGGGCAACTACCACGCCGGGATCGTTGCCGGGCTATCTGGTGATACCTCCATCGCGCGGCATCGCCTCGACCAGGTCCTGGCCGAGGATGCCTTCGCGCCTTGGACGGTCCAAGCTCAGGACTGCGCCCGGCAACTCCACGGACTGGCAGGAGACTCCGAAGCCTTCCGGGACTGGGCGACGGCAGCCACCACCTCCTGCAGGCAGCGACTCAAGCTCCAGACGTGGGAGGCAGCAGCGATCAGCGGCAGCTACTGGAGCTGACTCGCGCGCCGAAGCTGCCGCGCTCGGTGAGAATCCCACCGCTTGCCGGGCTCGACCAGTGCCCCGTGTCCATCGATCCGGTCCCTGTCTCAGGTGATCCGGTCCGATTCGTCCGTCATCTCGGATGATCCGGTCTGGGCCGGCCGCGCCTGTTCCCGAGGCAGAGCCTGGTCGCCTCGCTGGATCCGTCGCGGCGCCCCGGACAACGGCCTGGGATCGGCCAGGGCGAGACTGCTCTCATGAGAGTCAGATGCCTGCAGATCATCCACCCCGCGGCCGACGTTCCGGTCGCGGAGTTCGACGGGATCCGGGTGGGCGGTGTCTACCCGGTTGCGGAGATGGTCACATACGACATCGATTGCCAGATTCGCGTGATCGGCCCCGAGGTGCCCGATCCCGGACTGCTCTGGGACCCCGCCCACTTCGAGACAGTGGACACCCGAATACCACCTGGCTGGACCCTGGTCATCGACGGCGGCAGTACCCGCCTCGCGGACGCCCGTTGGCAGCGCCCCGGCTTCTGGGCCGACTACGGCCACGGCGACCCGCGGGCCCGGGCCGACTACGAGCACGTGAAGCGTGAACTCCTCGCCGCCGCCCCACCACCCGAGAACTGACCCCTGCGCCGGGGCGGGGGAGAGCGCGGCGGCGGTCGACCCCGACCATTGGGCCCTGTTGGACGAGGCCTTCGGTGCGCTCAGACGGGCGCTACCGCTGTCGTAGCGCCATCGCTGCCGTAGCGCCGCCGTGGGCCCGAACGCGGACGACGGGTGGCCGACAGGCCGAAGTGGCCTGCGGTCGCCCGCCGTTCAGAAATCCCCGCGACTACTCGACGACGAGCGAGACCGGGATGTTGCCCTGGGTGGGTGTCGCAGGCGCCTTGGCCGGCCCCCCAATAGCCGCTGGCCGGGTTGTTCGACGGAAGGACATTCCACTCCAGGGACGTACCCGGGGAACGGGACATGGCCGCTCCGAGATCCGCCGGATCAAGGTCGCCACTGTCAACAACCTGCTTTTCCCCGGCGCCTGCCAGGCGGTCCAGGTCAAGCGCCGCCGCACCGACCGCAAGACCACCATCGCGACCATCTACGCGGTCACCAGCCTGACCGCCGAACAGGCCACTCCCGCCCAGCTCGCGCAACTGATCCGGAACCACTGGAAGATCGAGGCCCTGCACCACGTCCGCGACACGACCTTCGCCGAGGACGCCTCCCAACTGCGGACCGGGAACGTCCCCCGCGCCATGGCGACCTGGCGCAATCTCGCTGTTGGAGTCCTATGGCTGAGCGGCGTCAGGAACATTGCGGCCGGCCTCCGCCGCAACGCGCGCGACGCACGCCGCCCCCTCGCGCTCCTCGGCCTTGCGTGATCAGCTCGGGGCCAAACCCGGTGACACGCGTGTGCCGTACAGGGAGACTGGCGATACACATATACGAGCAGTCGAAGGCCGAAGGGCAAAGAGTGGCACTGGCGAAGAAAGGGTCCCGCCGCATTGTCGTCGACGGCGTCGAGTACCGCTGGCGAGTGAGCAGGAAACCGTGCTGCGACTACGACGGCATCACCTTGGGTTACATGGTGGAGGACGCGGCCTGTCCCGGAACGACGCTCGTCGTGGAGACCGGTCGGCCGGCCGTGCTCGAACCGAACATGCTGCCGGCTGAGGTCGTCCTGCCGCGCGAAGTCGCCGCAGGTATTCGGGCCGGGCGGTCGAACGGCTGGACGCCCAGCTCCAACGGTTCGCCGTTCAAGCTGCACTTCTCCGCTGTCTGACCGGGACGTACCGAAAGAGGCGCGGCAGCGCGGGTGGGAAACCGGTTTCCCACGGGATCCGAGCGTGGCGGAGCCTGGCCACGTGCTACGACGAGACGCCCGACAACTACATGGTGAGGCTCCAGCCGGGCCGGCCGGCTCGGTCGGCTTGCTCTCGCTGCCGCGGATCGGACGGTGTGGACAGCGGCGTCGTCGCTGTCCAACTGGCCGGTTCTGTGTCCGAGTTGCCCGCGTTTCGGCCGCGGGGGCCGGAGTGGCTGCGTTCGGGTCTGCGGTCAGCTCTCGACCCTGAAGGAGCGCGGGTGGGAGTTGAACCTGACCGAACGGCCGGCCGACACGCTGAACAGCGATCCGCCGGTGCAGTCTTCGCCCCAGTAGAAGCGGACCGTGCTGTCCGTCGCGTTGTTCACGCCTGACAGGGGCCCGTGCGCCTGCCTCGGGACGTCGTAGCAGCCGGGGGCCGGGTCGACGTACGGTACGCCCGGGCCGCTGCCCGACCCGTCGGGGAAGATCACGTTGTAGAACGTCAGAGTGCCCGTGGCAGCCTGGGCGGACGTGGGGACGGCCACGGCCAGCGTCCCCGCGGCGATGAGGGTACCGATCGTCGTGACGAGGCGTCGCATGATGGGACCTCCGGTACACCGGGTCGCCGGGTGCGGCCCGTGATCGCAACCAACGGTAAGGCTGCGTACGCGAATCGTCACCGGCGTGAAGGGGTGCGAACGGGGCGCGAAGGCCTTGTCCCTGACAGGTGACAGCCCGGCAGGGGCGTCGTCCGTCGCTTCCGCCGACGGCGCGCCCTGGACGCGGGCCCGTCCGCGGCGGGAACGGAACGGGACGGAAGGGGCCCCTGGGGCGGGAGTGGGGCTCCCGGCCCGGGGGCCCGTGGTGCGTCCGGCTGGTCAGGACGCTGTGGCGGCGTCGATCAGCGGTCGGTGGCAGGCCACCGCGCGGCCTGGTGCCACCTCCCGCAGCTGCGGCTCCTCGGTGGCGCAGCGGGTGTCGGCCAGGGGGCAGCGGGTGCGGAAGCGGCAGCCGCTGGGCGGGGCGAGGGGGGAGGGCGGGTCGGTGGGGAGGAGGCCGGTGTCGCGCAGCGGGCGGCCGGGTTCGGGGACGGCGGCGAGCAGGGCGGCGGTGTAGGGGTGGGCCGGGGCGGCGAGGACGGCTTCGGTGGGGCCGCGTTCGCAGATGCGGCCGAGTTGGAGCACGGCCACCTCGTCGCTCACCGCGCGGACCACGCCGAGGTCGTGGGAGATGAAGAGGCCGGCCAGTCCGCGTTCCTCGGTGAGCCCGCGCAGCAGGTTGAGCACGGTGGCCTGGGCCGAGACGTCGAGGGCGGAGACCGCCTCGTCGGCGATCAGGACGCGCGGTCCGGCGGCCAGGGCCCGGGCGATGGCGACGCGTTGGGCCTGCCCGCCGGAGAGCTGGTGGGGGCGGCGGTCGCCGAACAGGGCGGGCGGCAGGCCGACGGCCGACAGCTGCTCGGTGACGACCTGCTCGCGGTCGCGGGCCGGGTCGGGATGGGCGTCGAGGGGTTCGGCGACCAGGTCGCGGACCCGGCGGTGCGGGTTGAGGGAGGAGAGCGGGTCCTGGAACACCATCTGGAGGCGGGGCCGGACGGCCCGCAGGGCGCGCGGGGAGAGGGTGGCGAGGTCGGTGCCGTCGAGGGTGACGGTGCCGGTGGTGGGCGGGGGCAGCCGCAGCAGGGCCTTGGCGATGCTGCTCTTGCCGGAGCCGGACTCGCCGACCAGGGCGAGGGTGCGGCGCGGGTGGAGGGCCAGGTCGACGCCGCTGACGGCGTGCAGCGGGCCGGAGCGGGTGCGGTGGACGACGCTGAGGCCGGTGGCCTCCAGGACGGCCGTTCCGGGGGCGGTGGCTTCGGGGGTGACGGCTGCGGGGGCAGCGGCGTCGGGGGCGGTGGTCACGCCGCGGGCTCCAGTTCGTCGGGCGAGGAATCGGGCGAGGAATCGGGGGAAGGCGAGGACGAAGGCGCGTCAGACGGCGCGGTGAGCGGGAAGTGGCAGGCGGCGGTGTGGCCGTCCGCCGCGGTGTGGGTGGGGGGCGCGGTCGTGGTGCAGAGGTCCGTCGCCAGTTCGCAGCGCGGGGCGAAGGGGCAGCCGGGGGTGGGCCGGGTGAGGTCGGGCGGCGAGCCGGGGATCGCGGGCAGGGTGCGGCGCAGCGGGCCGGTGACCCGCGGTACGGAGCGCAGCAGGGCCGCGGTGTAGGGGTGGCGGGGGTGGCGGGTGACGGCCTCGGTGGGGCCGGTCTCCACGATCCGGCCGCCGTACATGACGGCGATCCGGCGGGCCCGCCCGTACAGCAGGCCGATGTCGTGGGTGATCAGCAGGGTGGCGAGGCCGCGGCTGCGCCGGTGCTGGTCGAGCAGGTCGAGGACGGTGCGCTGGACGGTGACGTCGAGGGCGGTGGTGGGTTCGTCGGCGAGCAGCAGGGCGGGTTCGCCGGCCAGGGCGGCGGCGATGCCGACGCGCTGGCGCAGGCCGCCGGAGAGCTCGTGCGGGTGGGCGCGGGCCCGCCGGGCGGGGTCGGGGACGTCGACGGCGGCGAGCAACTCGGTGGCGGTGCGCAGTCGTTCGCGCCGGGAGAGCCGGCGCCGGTTGGTGAGGGACTCGGTGACCTGGTCGGCGATCCGGACCACCGGGTTGAGCGAGGTCATCGGGTCCTGGTGGACCATGGCGATGCCGGTGCCGAGCAGTTCGGCGCGGCGGGTGCGGGAGGCGGCGAGCAGGTCCTCGCCGTTCAGTCGGATCTCGCCGGTGGCGACGGCCCTGGTGGTGCGGGACTCGACGCCGAGGACGGCGCGGGCGAGCACGGACTTGCCGGAGCCGGACTCGCCGACCACGCCGAGGCACTCGCCGGCCGCGATGGTGAGGCTGACGCCGTGCAG
Organism: Kitasatospora sp. NPDC059803; assembly: GCF_042732255.1. Lineage (NCBI taxonomy): Bacteria > Bacillati > Actinomycetota > Actinomycetes > Kitasatosporales > Streptomycetaceae > Kitasatospora > Kitasatospora sp. NPDC059803. The sequence continues at coordinate 26,166 of NZ_JBHWIJ010000001.1, forward strand.
GACGTGCAGGGCGCGGCCGTCGGGGGTGTGCAGGACGGTGTCCAGCGAGCGGACGTCGAGCACCGGGACGTCGAGGGCAGGTTCGTCGAGCGCCGGGACGGCAAGGGCAGGGGAGTCGAGGTCGGGGGCGGAGGTCATCCGCGCGCTCCCTTCGGGCCGGCGGGGCCACCCGAACGCAGGTGTTCCCCGAGGTAGTTGAGGGCGAGGACGGTCAGGCAGAGCACGGCCGCGGGCGCCAGCGAGATCCACGGCGCGCTGCCGAGGGCCGTGCGTCCCTCGGCGATGATGCCGCCCCAGGAGGGCTCCGGCGGGCGCAGTCCGAAGCCGAGGAAGCTGAGCGAGCCCTCGGCGACGATGGCGACGGTGGTGGCGGTGAAGGCGAAGGTGAGGGCGGCCGGCACGACGTGCGGGACGATGTCGCGGCGCAGGATGCGCAGCGGGGCGGTGCCGAGCATGCGGGCGGCCTGGACGAAGCCGCGCTCGCTGAGCGAGAGCACGACGGCGCGCACCACCCGGGTGAAGTGCGGGACGGTGAACAGCCCGATCAGCGTGCCGATCACGGTGAGGCTGGGGCCGCGCAGCGAGACCACGATCATCACCAGGATCAGGCTGGGTACGGACATCAGCAGGTCGGTCGCGAAGCCGATCGCCTTGTCGAGCGGGCCGCGGAACCAGCCGGCGGCGAGGCCGAGCGTTCCGCCGCCGAGCAGGCCGACCAGGATGGTGAGGGCGGCGACGGTGAAGGAGGCGCGGGCGCCGGCGACGGTGCGCTGCAGGACGTCCCGTCCGGCGCTGTCGGTGCCCAGCCAGTGGCCGGGGCCGGGGGCGGCGGCGGGGTGGGCGAAGTCGCCGTGCAGCGGGTCGAAGCCGGGCAGCAGGGGCAGCAGCAGGGCGGCGAGGGCGACCACGGCCAGCCAGGCCCCGGCGGCGAGCACGCCGGCGGGGGGCCGACGGCGGGTGGTGCGCGCCGGGGCCGCCTCGGCCGTCTCGGCGGTCACGGCGGTGGTCTCAGCGGTGCTCATGGGCGATCCTCGGGTCGATCGTGCGGTACAGCAGGTCGACCGCGAAGGTGGCCGCGACCACGCCGACGGCGCTGACCACCACCACGGCCTGGACGACGGGGAAGTCCCGGCCGGAGATGGCCCCGGCGGCCAGGCTGCCGACGCCGGGCACCGCGAACAGCGACTCGACCAGCACCGAGCCGCCCAGCGAGGTGCCGATGCCGATGCCGACCAGGGTGACCAGCGGCAGGCTGGACGGCCGCAGGGCGCGGCGCAGCAGCAACCGGGTGGTGCCCATGCCGCGGCTGCGGGCGGCGGCGATGTACGGCTGGTCGAGGGTGTCGAGCAGTTGTCCGCGCAGGGTGCGGGTGAACACGGCGGCCTCGGTGAGGCCGAGGGTGAGGGCGGGCAGCACCAGGTGGCGCAGGTTCTCGGCCGGGTCCTCGGTGAACGGGGTCCAGCCGGTGGCGGGTAGGACGCGGAGTTGGACGGCGGCGATCCAGATGAGCAGCAGGCCGAGGGCGAAGCCGGGGACGGCGAGCCAGCCGAAGGTGCCGGCGGTGGCGATCCGGTCGAAGGTGCCGCCGGGGCGCCAGGCGGAGAGCAGGGCGACGGGCACGGCCAGGGCGAGTGCCACCAGCTGGGCGGCGAGGAAGAGTTCGAGGGTGACGGGGATGCGGTCGGCGAGTTCGGTGGTGACGGCGGCTCCGGTGGACAGCGAGTGGCCGAGGTCGCCGTGCAGCGCGTCGGCGATCCACTGCCAGGTGGCGGCGAACAGGTTGCGGTCCAGGCCGAGCCCGGCCTCGTAGGCGGAGATCTGCTCGGGGGTGGCGGTGGGGCCGAGGGCGGCGACGGCGGGGGAGCCCGGCATCAGGTGGGGCAGGTACAGGGCGGCGACGGTGACCAGCAGCAGCACGGCCGCGGCGCGGCCGAGTCGCCCGCCGTGGCGCAGCGCGGTGCGGGTGCGGGGGGTCATCGCTTCACCCACAGGGGGGCGGGGGAGACGTTGAGGACGGTGCGCTTGGACAGGTCGGGCAGTCCGCCGACCTTGGCGGAGCCGAGGAATCCGACGGTGTTCTCGGTGAGGAAGGCCATCGGCACCTCGCTGACGACCCGCCGGGCGGCCTGCTGGTAGGCGGCCGCACGCTTGGCGGTGTCGGTCGAGGCGCGGCCCTCGGCGATCGTCTTCGAGGTCTCCGGGTCGGACCAACTCATGAAGTTGTACGGCGAGTTGGGCAGGTAGAGGCTGGTGAGCGCGGTGTCGGTGTCGCCGAACATGCTGGTGGGGAAGTCGATCACCTGGAACTTGCGCTGGAGCATCGCGGTGCCCAGGCCCGTGGCGTCGAGCGGCTTGATGGTCACCTTGATCCCGGCCTCGCCGAGCATCTGCTGGATCACGGTGGCGCGCTGCTGGCCCTCGGGGCGGCTGTCGACGAGGTAGTCGAAGGCGAGGTCGGGGTGGCCGGACTCGGCGAGCAGCGCCCGGGCCTTGGCCGCGTCGTGGGCCGGGTACCCGGGGGCGGTGCGGTACGGGGAGCGGGAGCCGATCGGGCCGTCCGAGACGGCGCCCTGGTCGAGGGAGACGACCTTCTCCAGGGCCTCGCGGTCGATCGCATACTGCACGGCCCGGCGGACCCGCACGTCGTCGAAGGGCGCCGACGTGGTGTTGAAGACGATGGTGGTGGTGCCGCCGGGCCCGGTGGCGCTGCGCAGCCCGTCGGCGGCGGCCTGCTTGAGCTGGCCGGGCGTCTCGGTCCAGATCAGGTCGGTGTCGCCGGAGCGCAGCGACTGGTAGCGGCTGTCGGTGTCGGTGAGCACCCGGTAGACGAGCTTGTCGGCGTGGCCCTTGGCGCCCCAGTACGCGGGGTTGCGGGTGAGGGTGACGGAAACTCCGGGCTGCACGCTCTCCACGGTGTACGGGCCGGAGCCGACGGCGGGGGAGTCGCCGGCCGGGGCCTCGGAGACGTAGCCGAGGGAGCGGGTGAACAGGTTGGGGAAGGCGGCGTCGGGCGCCTTGAGGGTGAAGGTGAGGGTGGTCGGGCCGGAGACGGTGGTGGCGCCGATGGTGGCTGCGTCGATGGCGCAGGCGCATTTGCTCTCCGGCTTGGCGAGCCGGGTGACGTGGTCGGCGACGGCCTGGGCGTCCAGCGGCTTGCCGTCGCTGAACTTCACGCCCTCGTGCAGGTCGAGGGTCCAGACCGTGGCGTCCGCGTTGGGGGTGAAGGACTTGGCGAGGTAGGGCTGGACGGCGCCGTTGTCGCCGTTGACCATCAGCGGGTCGTACAGGGCGTTGGCGAGGACCATCATCGGCATCGAGGTCAGGGTGCCGTCGGCCGGGTCGAGCTTGGCGAACGGCCGGTCCAGGCCGATCTTGAGCGTGCCGCCGTCCACGGCCGGCCCGTCGTTCGCCGCGCCGGTGTTTCCGGCGCCGGCGCCGGAGAGCGCGTCGTCGGAGGCGGAGCAGGCGGTGAGGGTGAGCGCGGCCGTGCAGGCCGCCGCTACCAGGAGGTGGGTGTGCCGCTTCATGGTTCCTCGGTTCGGGGGAGGGGGGAGGGGAGCGGGGGCGGCCTGGGGGAGTGCGGCCGCCGACGCCCCACACCATTCCGGAAGTGGCAGTACTGCCAAAAGGCAGTTGTGCAAATTTCAGATGACGAGACCCGGAAGAGTCGGCACTCGCCTTGAGCGAGCACGGTCGGACGTGATTCGGTACTGACAGCCGCCCCCTCGGCGGCCCCATCCACACTCAACTCACCGAGAGGAAACGGAAGAACCATGCAGGGGACGGACACCGCGGCGGAGCAGGGCATGCGCGACCGCAAGAAGGCGCGCACCCGCGACAGCATCCGCACCGCGGCACTCGACCTCTTCGAGGAGCAGGGCTTCGAGCGCACCACCGTGGACCAGATCTGCCGCCGCGCCGACATCGCCCACCGCACGTTCTTCCGCTACTACCCGGCCAAGGAGGCGCTGCTGTTCGGCTGGGACTTCGGCCAGGCCATCCTCGACGCATTCGCCGCCGCCCCCGCCGAACTCCCGCTCTGGGCCGCGCTCGACCACGCGCTGACCGCTACCGGCGGCCGGCTCGAAGAGCCCGTCGAGCACACCGAGCGCCGCCGCCGGCTGCGCCGGAGCCTGATCGAGGTGCAGGGTTCCGTGCACAACTACGCCGTGGTCGTGATCGACGGCTTCACCGAACGCACCGTCACCATCGCGGCCGAGCGGCTCGGCGTCGACCCGGCCACCGACCTGCGTCCGACCGCGCTCGGCGCGCAGTTCGGCGGCATGGTGCGCCACCACGTCCTGATCGCGTCCGAGACCGGCACGGTGGCCGAATGGCGCCAGGCCTACCGGGACGTGCTCGACACCGCCGGCTGACCCGAGCCGACAGCCCCGCACCTCTACACCCCGTCACCGCGACACCCCTGGGCGATGCCGCCGGCCGTCCGGACGGCACCGCACGCCCTTTTCCGCCCCCCTCCCCCCCCTTCGCGCGGCCCGCCGCGTACCTTCACCACCTGCTTCGCACTTCCTGAAAGGCCCCCGCATGTCCCTGGTCAACTTCCGCGACCCCGCAGCGCTCGCCGACCCCGCGAGCCGGTGGATCCGCCCCGGCACCCTGTTCCGCTCCGCCCAGCCCTTCCCCGCCGCCGACGAGGCCGTCGTCGCCCAGCTGCGCGAGCACGGCATCACCACCGTCGTCGACCTGCGGGGCGAGTCCGAGAGCCGCCCCGAGGACTGGGCCGCCGCCGAGGCCGCCGGCATCGCCGTCGTCCCCGCCCGGATCGAGCCGACCAACGACGAGCTGGCGCAGGCCATGCGGGCCATGACCACCGCGGAGGACCTCGGCGCCTTCTACCTGCTGATGGCCGAGTCCGCGCCGCAGGGGCTGGCCGCCGCCGTCGAGGCCGCCGTCCGCCCGGGCGGCGTGCTGGTGCACTGCGCGGCCGGCAAGGACCGCACCGGGCTGCTCACCGCGCTGCTGCTGGAGCTGCTCGGGGTGCCCGCCGAGGAGATCGTCGCCGACTACGCCCGCACCAACGAGGCGATCGAGCAGATCTGGGCCGGCCTCGCCGACCGCAACCGCGCCGCCCTCAACGAGGTCGAGGCCGGCCGGATGGTCGTCCCCGCCCCGCTGCTGGAGGCTCCCGCCGGGGCGATGAGCACCTTCCTCGACCTGGTCCGCGCCAAGCACGGCGGTGCCGAGGGCTTCCTGACCGCCTGCGGGGTCACCGCCGAGACCCTGGACGCCTTCCGCGCCAAGGCCGCCGCCCGTACCGCTGCCCGTACCGCTGCCCGTACCGCTGCCCGTACCGAGGCCGGTACCGCTGCCCGCACCGAGGCCGGTACCGCCGCCCGTACCGCCGCGTCGAACACCGCCGAGGTGACGGCATGCTGACCCTGCTGCGGCACACCGACGGCACGCCCTTCCGCGACCTCAACCACAACGGCACCATGGAGCCCTACGAGGACCCGCGGCTGCCCGTCGAGGAGCGGGTCGAGGACCTCCTCACCCGGATGACCTTGCAGGAGAAGGCCGCGCTGATGCTGCACGGCCGGATGCTCCCCGGCGACCAGGGCCCGTTCCCCTCCGGCGCCCGCCTGATCACCGAGCGCGGCCTCACCCACTTCGCCATGATGGCCGTCCCCGACCCGCGCGCGATGGCCGAGTGGAACAACCACGTCCAGGACCTCGCTGCGGCCGGCCGGCTGGGCATCCCCGTCACCCTCTCCTCCGACCCCCGGCACGGCTTCACCGCCAACCCGGCCACCGCCCACACCGGCGGCGGCTTCAGCACCGGCCCCGAGCCGATCGGCCTCGCCGCCACCGACGACCCCGACCTGGTGCGCCGCTACGCCGACCTGATCCGCCGCGAGCTGTGCGCCGTCGGCATCCGGGTCGCCATCCACCCGATGGCCGACCTCGCCACCGAGCCCCGCTGGGCCCGGATCAGCGGCACCTTCGGGGAGGACCCGGAGCGCGCCTCGCGGATGATCACCGCCTACATCGAGGGCCTCCAGGGCGGGCCGATCGGCCCGGACAGCGTCGCCTGCATGACCAAGCACTTCCCCGGCGGCGGCCCGCAGGCCGGCGGCGAGGACTCGCACTTCGCCGCCGGACGCCGACTGGTCTACCCCGGTGGCGAGTTCGAGACCCACCTGCGCCCCTTCGAGGCGGCCTTCGCCGCGGGCACCGCGCAGATCATGCCCGCCTACGCGATCCCCTCCGGCAGCGGCCTCGCCGAGGTCGGCGCCAACTTCAACCGGGACGTCATCACCGGCCTGCTGCGCGGTCGCTACGGCTTCGACGGCGTGGTCTGCACCGACTTCAACGCCATCACCGGCATGGACGTCCCCGGAGTGGTCACGCTGCCCCCGCGGCACTGGGGCGTCGAGGAGCTGTCCGTCGCCGAGCAGGTCGTGCTCACCCTGGACGCGGGCGCCGACCAGCTCGGCGGCGAGACGGACCCGGAGCTGATCCTGGCCGCCGTCCGCTCCGGCGCGGTCACCGAGGCCCGGCTCGACGAGTCGGTCCGCCGCATCCTGCGCGACAAGTTCCGCCTCGGCCTCTTCGCCGACCCGTACGTCGACCCGGAGGCCGCCGCCGACCTGGTCGGCGCCCCGGAGGGCCGGGCGCTCGGCCGAGAGGTCCAGCGCCGTTCGGTGGTCCACCTGGCCGGCGGGCCGCGCACCGCCACCCGGCTGTACGTCGAGGGCATCGACCCCGCCGTCGCCGCCGGGTACGGCACCCTCGTCGAGGACCCGGAGCAGGCAGAGCTGGCCGTGATCCGCCTTGCCACCCCGTACGAGCGGCGCGAAGGGATGCTGGAGCAGCACTTCCACAGCGGCTCGCTGGAGTTCGAGCCGGCCGAGGTCGACCGCCTCACCGCGCTGGCCGCCGCCGTGCCCACGGTGTTCGCCGCCCAGCTGGAGCGGCCCGCCGTGCTCACCCCGCTCGCCCCGCACGCGGCGCTGCTGATCGGCGAGTTCGGCGCCGCGGACGAGGTCGTGCTGGACGCCGCGCTCGGCCGGGCCCCGATGACCGCGACGCTCCCGTTCGACCTCCCCCGCTCGGACGCCGCCGTCGCCGCCTGCCGCGAGGACGTGCCCTTCGACACCCGCGCCCCGCTCTTCCGGCACGGGCACCGGGCCACCGGGGAGATCTGAGGCACCCTGGCCGGGGCCGGGGGGGGGGGGCCGCCCTGTGGGCGTGGGGGCGGTTCCCGCCCCTCGGTCCGCCGCGGTGGGCCCGCCGCGGCGCGCTCCCCGGCAGGCCGGTCGCCGACGTCCGCGGTGCGCAGCGGC
>NZ_JBHWIJ010000001.1:33479-46383 GCF_042732255.1 Kitasatospora sp. NPDC059803
CGCCCCCGGCGGTGTCTGTCCCCCCCCCGGGGGGGGCGCGGGGCGCCCCCACCACACCCCCCCCCCCCCCCCCCGGCGCGGGTGGATCCGAGCCGCTGATCAGCCCGGATGAATTACCGGCGCTCTCGCCCCTCCACCGGTGTGTGCGGCTGCGCGATCGGGTACCGGTGCATTTCGTCCGCCTCCCCCATCCGGCCCGCGCGGCCCAGACCTGGAGGTCCGCATGTCCACCGACTCCAGCGCACGGAACTGCCCGTTCGACTTCGCCGAGACCCTAGAGTTCGACCCGACGCTCCGGCAGCTCATGAACGACGCACCGGTCAGCCGTATCCGCCTGCCCTACGGCGAGGGGGAGGCCTGGCTCGTCACGGGGTACGACGACGTGCGCACGGTCACCACCGACCGGCGGTTCAGCCGCCACGCCATCGTCGGCCGGGACTTCCCGCGCATGACCCCGGAGCCGATCGTCCAGGCCGAGGCGATCAACGTCATGGACCCGCCCGCCAGCGCCCGCCTGCGCAGCCTGGTGTCCAAGGGCTTCACCCCCGACCACATCGAGCGGATGAGGGAGCGCACCCAGCACGTGGTGAACGGGCTGCTGGACCGCATGCGGGACCAGGGCTCCCCGGCCGACCTCATGGAGCACCTGGCCCATCCGCTCCCGCTGATCACGATCTGCGAGGTCCTGGAGATCCCCGAGGCCGACAGCGCCCAGCTGCGCGCCAACGCCCGGACGATGATGGACGTGAGCCTGGCCAACAAGCCGAACGCGGTACGCGCCAAGGCCGACCTGCGGGCGTACTTCGCCGAGCTGACCGCCGAACGGCGCAGGAACCCCGGTGACGACCTGATCAGCGTGCTGGCCACAGCCCGCGACGGCGACGAAGTCCTCGACGAGCAGGAACTCACCGTGATGGCCATGGTCCTGCTGATCACGGGCCAGGACACCACGACGTACGAGCTCGGCAACCTCTCGTACACCATCCTCAGCCGGCCCGACGTGCTCGCCGCACTGCGCGAGCGGCCCGAGACGCTCTCCCGCACGCTCCAGGAACTGCTGCGCTTCATCCCCTTCCGCAAGGGCGTCGGCATCCCCCGGGTGGCCCTTGAGGACGTGGAGCTGAGCGGGGTGACGATCCCGGCGGGGGACATCGTGCACGTCTCCTACCTGACGGCCAACCGGGACGGCCGCAGGTTCGACCGGCCCGACGAGCTGGACCTGGAGCGGACCAGCCCCTCCCACATGACCTTCGGCTGGGGCGCGCACCACTGCCTCGGCGCGCCGCTGGCCGTCACCGAACTCGAAGTCGCCCTCGGGACCCTGCTGGAGCGCTTCCCCAGGATCGCGCTGGCGAAGCCGGCCGCCGAGCTGGCGTGGAACACCACGTCCATCTGGCGCTATCCGCTGGCGCTGCCGGTCACCTGGTGACGGTGCCCCCACGCTCCGGCGGCCGCCCGCAGCCACCCGCTGCCGGAAACACCGCGTACATCGGCCCGCACACCCCGGGGTGTGCGGGCCGACATGCGAGACGGGCCCGCCTTCCGTAAATTGGGCTAGGTGGCCTGAACCAACTTGCGGCCAGCACGACCGTCCGCACCGCGATCAACCGATCCTCGCTCGGTCGGCTCGTCGGCCGCTGAGTTGGATCCCGCCCGGTGCGTCCCGCCGCCCGCGCCCTCCGCGCGTCCGGCTCGCAGCGGCTGCCGTCGAGTGGTGAAATCCCGCCCCGCCAGGGTCGCACCGGGAACACCGCTCGTCTGGAGGAAGTGCCGTGGCAGTTCTGTGCAAACCGGCGATAGACGTACCCGAGCACGTCATCACCAACGAGGAGACCATCGAGCTGGCGCGCAGGCTCCACCCCGACCATCCACAGCTCGAACTGGCGCTGCGTCTCATCAAGAACACCGGAGTGCGCAAGCGGCACCTGATCCAACCCATCGAGGTGGTGCTGAAGCACCCGGGGTGGGACGAGCGGAGCGCCGTCTTCGCGGCGGAGTCGAAGGCCCGCGTCCCGGCGGTGGTGATCAGGGCCCTCGAACAGGCCCAAGTGGAGGCGTCCCAGATCGACTTGATCGTCTATGTGTCGTGCACCGGTTTCATGATGCCGTCGCTCACGGCGTGGCTGATCAACAGGCTGGGCTTCCGACCGGAGACCCGGCAGCTGCCGATCGCCCAACTGGGGTGTGCGGGCGGCGGCGCGGCGGTGAACCGGGCCCATGACTTCTGTTCGGCCTACCCGGGCGCCAACGTGCTGATCGTGGCCTGCGAGTTCTGTTCGCTGTGCTACCAGCCCACGGACCTGGGCGTGGGCTCGCTGCTGTCCAACGGCCTGTTCGGCGACGGGATCGCCGCCGCCGTGGTCCGGGGCGAGGGCGGGACCGGAATGCGGTTGGAACGCAACGGCTCGTACCTCATCCCGGACACCGAGGAGTGGATCTCCTACGCGGTCCGCCCCACCGGATTCCACTTCCAGCTGGACAAGAGGGTGCCGGGGACGATGGAGCCGCTCAGCCCGGCCCTGCGCGCGGTGGCGGAGCAGCACCAGTGGGACGTGGGCACGCTGGACTTCTACATCGTCCACGCCGGCGGTCCACGGATCCTGGACGACCTCAGCCGCTTCCTGGAGGTGCCGCCCGAGGCGTTCCGCTTCAGCCGGGCCACCCTCACCCAGTACGGCAACATCGCCAGTGCGGTCGTGCTCGACGCCCTGGCCCGGATGTTCGACGAGAAGTCGGCCCTCGACGGGCACCAGGGGCTGCTGGCCGGGTTCGGCCCGGGGATCACCGCCGAGATGTCCCTGGGCACCTGGGCGTCGCCCGATTCCTGATCGGCGGCCGGGCCGGGCACCAGGTGCCCGGCCCCGCGTCCGTCGTTCAGGGGGCAGGGGGCAGGGGGCAGGGCGCCGGGCGCCGGGCGCCGGGCGCCGGGTCAGGGCCCGGGCAGGTGCGGTCGCGCTGCGGAGCGCGCGAAGCTCGCCGATACTGAGCCAACGGGCAGTGACGGAACGTCGCGTCGGCGCTACGGTCCGACACGCCCGGCCCGCGCCGGCGTGCGCGCGGCGGCCACCGAGCAGGGCCGCCGGAAGCCACGACCGGCGACCACTGGCCCGGCGGCGTACCGACCGCCCGGCCCTGGACGGAAAGACCGGGAATGCTGAACCGACGAGACCTCTTGAAAGCCGCCGCGATAGGCGGCCCGGCGGTCCTCTTCCCCTGGGACCGCGCACCGGGCGGGGCCCGGGTCTCGTCCCTGGCGTTGTCGGCCGCGCCGGCCACGCAAGCCGCTCCGGCCGCGCACGCCGCGCCGCCCAGGTCGGAGGCCAAGCGGTCGGCCGCCCGGATCACCCCCTTCGAGCACGCCATGCCGGTGCCCCCCGTGCTGAACCCGGTGTCGCGGACGGACTCCTCGGACCTGTACCGGCTACGGATGGCCGATACCCAGGCGGAGATCGTCAAGGGGCTGCTGACCACCGTCCGGACCTTCGGCGGCTGCTTCCCCGGTCCGACCATCCGGGCGGTCAGAGGGCGGGAGGTGGTGGTCCAGCAGACCAACGACCTGCGCGTGCACACCTCCGTGCACCTGCACGGCGGCCAGGTGCACTCACGCTACGACGGCCTGCCGATGGACCTCGTCCAGCCCGGCGAGACCCGCGAGTACCGCTACCCCAACGAGCAGGTGGCCGCCTCGCTCTGGTACCACGATCACGCGCACGAGCTGGAGGCCGAGAACGTCTACCGCGGCCTGGCCGGCGCCTACCTGCTCAGCGACCCGCACGAGAGCGGCCTGCCGCTGCCGAACGGCGAGTTCGACATCCCGCTGCTGATCCGGGACGCCCGGATCGAGACCGACGGCAGGCTGGTCTACACCGACCCGTACGCGTGCCCGCACATGCTGGTCAACGGCAAGGAGCGGCCTTACTTCCAGGTGGCCGCGCGCAAGTACCGGCTGCGGGTCTTCAACGTCTCGCCCAACCGGCATGTGTCGCTGCGCCTCGCCGACGGCCAGCCGTTCACCCAGATCGCCTCCGACGGCGGACTGCTCGCCGCGCCGGTGACGCTGCACGAGCTGACCCTGACCGGCGCGGAGCGCGCCGAGATCGTGGTCGACTTCGCCCGCTACCCGGTCGGCGGATCGGTGGTGCTGGAGAACACGGCCGCGCTGGAGAGCGAGCGGACCGAGGTGCTGCGCTTCGACATCACCCGGACGGCCGAGGACCGGAGCCGGATTCCGGACGTCCTCGCCACCCTGCCGCCGATCCCGAAGGCGACGGTGCACCGGGAGTTCGCGCTGACGACCTTCCCGGACGCCAGGATCAACGGGCGCAAGTACGACCCGAAACGGACCGACGTGCGGACCACCGTCGGCAGCAGCGAGATCTGGACGATCCGCAACCACCTCACCCGCCCGCCGGCCGGGGTCTTCCACGCCCCCCACTCCTTCCACACCCACTTGGTGCAGTTCCGCGTGCTGGACCGTGACGGGGTGCCGGTCGGCCCGGCCGAGGCCGGGCTGAAGGACACCATCACGGTCCACCCGGGGGAGAGCGTCCGGATCGCCATGACCTGGGGCGAATATCCGGGCGAGTACGTCTACCACTGCCACCACATGGTGCACTCCTCGCACGGCCAGATGGGCCGGATCGACGTGCTGCCCGCAGGATCGAAAGACTCCGGGCGGGAGTCGGAGGACGCCTTCGCCGACTCGCCCCAGTCCACCGGATCGTCGGCGTCCGGGGCCTCGGCGGCCGGAGCCGGTCGACGGCGGTGGCGACGGCGCAACCGGCACCACCACCACGCGGGCCGCCACCGCCGGCACCGGGGACTGCGGTGAACCCGGAACCGAACGGCGGGCCGGTCCGGACGAGGGGTTGAGCCTGGCCGCGCGCCGATGCTGAACCGGAGATGCTGAACCGGCGATGCTGAACCGGAGATGCTGAACCGGCGGCGTCCCAGAAGTCTGGGATACCGCCGGTCGGCGCCGCCGTCCAGGATCAGTACGGACGATCCCGCCGGCGCACCTGCGCTGTGTAGGCGGGCGGAGCCAGCTCTGGAGCCGTCCATGACCACCTTGTTCGAGTCCGGCATCCCCCGGCAGGAACCCGCGGACCACCGGGCCTTCGCGGGTGAGCTGTTCGGGCGAGCACGTGAGACGGCCGAGCTGCTGCGGCTGCTCGCCGACCCCGCCGTACCCGGCGTGCTGCTGCACGGCCTCCCGGGCAGCGGCAAGACCCGGCTGGCGTTCGCGGTCGCCGAGCAGTACCGGGCGGCGGGCGGGGCGGCCGGAACTCCGGGACCAGTCGAGCTTCTGACGGCCGATCAGATCGAGCCGGACGACTACCTGGCGCTGCTGGCCAGGTGTGCCCCGCGTGGGGCGAAGCTGCTCGCCACTGGTCGGCTGCCACCCGCCGGCGCCGGCGTGGCGTACCGGGTGGACCCGCTGGCCGTTCCGGTGGACTGGTCGCCGACCGACCTGGACGCCTTCTGCCGCACCCCCGCGGTGCAGGTCTTCACGGCCGCCCGGCGGGCCTGGAGCCCGGGCTTCACGGTGACCTCCCGGAACCAGCAGACCGTGGGCCGGATCTGCGGGGAACTCCGGGGCCTGCCAGGAGCGTTGGTGCTCGCGGCCCGGGTGGCGGCGCTGGAGGGCGTCGGCACCGTGCTGGCCGCACTCGGCGGGGCGGGGGGAGGCCGGCTGGTGGCCGCCTACGTCGAGCCGCCCGTCCCGCTGCCCGTCCCGTCGCCGGACCGGTTGTCGGGACGAGAGGTGGGGGGACCGGCGGGACGACCATCAGGACGGTACGGCCCGCTCGGTGCCGACGCGGCGCGGCTGATGTCCTGCACACCCCTGTTCGCCGGCGGGTTCGGGCCCGAGGCGCTCCGGGCGGTGTCCGGGATCGCGCCGAGCGCCTTCCCGGCGGCGCTGGAGGCCCTGCTCGATCGGCAGTCGCTGACGCTGGAGGACCGGCCGTCCGGCCGATTGGACGGTGCGGCCGAGACGCGACTGTACGTGCCGTTCGGCGACCTGCCCGAGGTCCGGCCCGCCGGCGGTCCGCTCGTCGTCCTCACGCTCCGCCATGCGCGCTACTACGCCCGGCTCGCCGCCGGGGCCGCCCGGCGGCTGGCCGCCGGCGACCATCCGGCAGCCCTGCTCGCCCTGCGCGTCGAGGAGGCCAACCTCCGGCTGGCGGTCGACACGCTGAGCCGGCACGGGTTCACTGTCGAGGCCCTCGACCTGATGGAGCAGTTGCTCGCCCACGCCCGAGTCGTCGGCCTCGGCCCGGACTGGGCCGACCGGCCCGCCGTGCCGCTCGGCGCCACCAGCCCAACCGGCCCTGCCGGAATCACCGATGGGCGAGCACGGGTCCGGCTCGCGCTGATCCGCACCGAGGCCCGACTGATTGACGGCGACCACGAGTTGGCGAGTGCCCTGCTGGACGAAGCCGAGGCGGCCTCATCCGTGCCCGACCGATCCCGGACCACGCCCGACGAACCCTCCACGGCGGCCCGACTCCTGCGGCTGCGGGGCCTGACCGGATGCGACCGGGACCCCGACCGGGCCCTCGCCGCACTCACCGGGGCAGCAGCGCTCCTCCGTGCGGTCGACGACGAACCGGCGGCCCTGCGCGTCGAGTTGGAGGCCGCCCTGGCCGAGCTTCGGCTCGGCCGGACCGGGCCCGGCGGCGCACTGGCGGGCCGGGTGCTGACCGCGGCCCGACGCCGGGGGGACGTGCTGCTGGCCGGAACGGCCCTGCTGCACCTGGGCCTGCTCGCCGCCGCCGACGGCGATCCGTCCGCGTCCCGCGCCCACTACGTCGAGGGGCTGGCCCAGCTGCGCCCACTCGGCGCGGTCGCCACGCTCGGCGCGCTGGTCGGCCTGGTCGCGAGTCCCCTGCGCCCCGCACCGGCGCGGGCGACCGACGCCGCCCGGCTGCTGGGCAGCTTCCATCCGGGGCGAGCCGGCATTCCCGGCGACCCCGCGGATCCCGACCTGGCCACCGCTCGGCTGCTGCCCGGCATCCGCCGCCGGCTCGCCGAGGACGAGTTCGCCCACGCACTGGCAACCGGCGCGGCCACCGCGCTCCTGGACCTGCTCTGCTCCCTCTCCCCCGTCCTCCCCCTCGCCGAGTCGGACTCCGTCGAGTCGGACTCCGTCGAGGCACCGCCGATGCGGCAGCTGACGAGTCGCCAATTGGAGGTCTCGCTCCTGGTGGCCGACGGATTGAGCAATCATCAGATCGCGCGCCGCCTGGGCATCTCGGAGTGGACGGTGGTCAACCACCTCCGCGAGACGATGCGGCGGTTGCAGTGCTCCTCGCGGGTCGGCGTCGCCGGCTGGGTGCACCGCTCCGGCCGCCGGGCGGGCCCCGCCCGCAGCGCGCGGCGGGGCCCGGACGACGTGACGCTCGACGAGTCCGTCAGCCGATGATGGTGATCGTGACGAGCGAGAGGACGACGAGCGAGACGCTCGGGGTGATCTCCAGCTCCGCCGGGACGCCGGCGACGCCGGTGCTGGCGAGCTCCGCGATCGCGGCGTTCGGCGTGGTGTAGGCGGCGTAGCCGCCCATCAGGTCAGCAGTACTCATGTCGAACTCCCTTGAGATGGAAGGGAAATCAGGTCTGTGAGTGGATCACAGCTGGGTGGCGATGGAGACCACCACCAGGGAGATCGCCTCGGTCCACGGGGTGACCGTGAGGACCGGGGTGAACTCCAACTCGGCCGTGATGCCGGTGCTGGCGAGCTCCTCGATCGCCGCGTTCGGGGTGGTGTAGGCGGCGTAGCCGCCCATCAGGTCAGCAGAGCTCATGCTCATCCTCTCGACTCGTCGGATTCGAGCTCGGATCGAGATCGGATCGGGCCCGGATTCGGCTTCGGATTCGGTTTCGGATTTCGGCGAGGTGCGGGTTCCTCGACCGCCCCCAGCAGATCAGGCGTTCGATGCCAGTGCCCAGTAGCAGGAAAGTGGGGGCATCCTGCCCCTTGCCCGCTCGGGCATGACAGGATCCTGCCCGTGGTGACCGCCGGCCGGGATCCCTAGCGTGGCCGCCATGGCAGCGACAGTCTCGACCCCACCGGCAACGCCGGCAGCCGACCGGGCCGGCCCCGGCCGCACCCCGGGCCTCTTCGAGTACGCGCCCGAAGTGCCGGTGGCACTGGCCGCGTTGGGCTTCGCCCCGCTGGACCCGGACAGCCTGGTGAGCCATCTCGGCCGCAACGACTCGTGGGCGGGACGCACCACGGACGGCACCGGCGTCTTCATCAAACGGCTCGACGGCCAGGCCCCCGACGGAACCGACCGCTACGACCGCTCCTGCGCCTTCGAGTCGGCCCGGACCGGGGCCGGCGCACTCTCCTGGGAGTCGCCGGCGCTGCTCGGCGGCGACCGGAAGCGGTTGGTGCTGGTCTTCGACCTGCTGGCGGACGCCGTCACCGGGAACACCCTCGCCGACGAGGACGGCTTCGACACCGCACTCGTCCGGCGGGCCGGCCGGGCGCTCGCCGAGCTGCACGGCTTCCCGACGGCCGACGTCCGGCCCAAGCCCCGCCCCGGGGCGCGCACCGGCCACCGGCTGGCCGCGCTGACCGTGGCCGAGTACACCGCGAGCAGCGGCGCCGAACTGGCCCTCTGGGGCCTGCTCCAGCAGGACCGCCGACTGCACGGCGCCCTGCGCGCGTTGGACGCCCGCTCGTCCGCCGCCGACCACCGTCCGGTCCACGGCGACCTGCGGCTGGACCAGTTCCTGCTCTGTGACGGAACGCTCCAGCTGACCGACTGGGAGGAGTTCCAGCTCGCCGACCCGGCGATCGACCTCGGCGGCTTCGTCGGGCAGTGGCTGTACCGGGCGGCGAGCCGGATGTTCACCGGCGTCGACACCGACGAGGTCGACGTGGAGGTCGACGTGGAGGTCGGCCCCATTGACGCTGAGGCCGACGGCGGCCGACCCGCCGACGCCCACGGCACCCTCATGCGCAGCGGAGAGCGCGAACTGGCCGCCGTCCTCCCGGTGATCGGCGCCTTCTGGCAGGGCTACCGGCAGCACGCCGACCGGCTCGATCCCGAACTCGCCGAGCGGGTGGTCGGGTACGCCGGCTGGCACCTCTTCGACCGCACCATGGCCACCGCGAGCGTCCGGCCCACCCTGAGCGCGGTTCAGCGCGGCATCGCCGGTGTGGGACGCGGGGCACTGCTCGCCCCGGACCGGTTCATCGAGGCGATCGGGCTGGTGGCGTCATGACACACGTGTCCGAGCAGCTCGCGGCCGCGCTCACCGGCATCGACCTCACCGAGTACCCGCAGGCCGTCACGGTGGACGGCCACCGCATCAGCGCCGACTCGCCGCGCGGCCTGCGGTTCGCCCTGGGTACGGCGCTCTACGAGCAGTGGCACGCCGGCCTCGACCGGTCGCGCCTGGACCGGTCCCGCACCGGCACTCGACTGCCCCGCCGTGACGTGGAGTTCGAGCGGCAGCTGATCTCGGCGACACCGCACGCGGACACGCTCGCCCCCGCCCGCCTGCGCGCCGCCGTCCCGACCGAGGCCGAGGCCGGGGCTGAGCCCGGGACCGGAACCGGAACCGGGGGCGCCGCCACGGAGTTCACGGTCGAGCTGGGCGGCGTGACGGTCCGCGTCCCGGCCGCCGCCGTCCGGAGCGACGGCCCGCGACCGGCGGACACCTCCGTGACCGTCGAGCTGCCCGCCGTCCGCCCCGCCCTGTCGCCCGGCTTCCTGCTGGTGGACGGGCCGCACGGCGGGCCGCACGAGGGCGAGTTGGTGCGGCGGCTCTACCTGCACGTCGAGGACCCCACGGCCGCGCCCGCGCTCTGGGCGGCGCTGCTCCGGGAGTCGGCCGCCCGCTCGCTGCGGTACCGGGCCAAGGTGCTGTCCCGGCCCTGGTCGTACCCGCGTCGCGACGCGGTCGTGCTCTACCTCCCCCGCTCCCACGCCGGCGAGTTGACGGCCTTGGCGGCGGCGCTGCGCGACCTGCCCGGCCTCGGCGCGCAGACCTCGGTCTTCGCCCACCCGTTGGGGCCGGGCATCGCCACCGCCGACGAGCCCGGCGACACCAGGGCCGGGTGGCGCGGCCGGAGCTTCGGCCAGCACCGGGCGGCGGCGGTGGCCGAAGGAGTACTGCGACACGCGGCCGCCCCGGACGGCCCGGCCGGATCAGGCGGACCGGCGCTCGCCGCCTCCGTCGCCCGATCGCTGCGCGACGCGGCCACCGACCCCACCGACCCCTCGCGGAACGGCTGAGCGGCATGCGGATCTCCGTCCTCTTCCCGCACGCCCTCCGCGACCGGGCCGACCTCACCGCGCTGACGGCGCTCGCCTCGCTGGTGAGCGCCGGCGCGGCCGACCGGCTCTGGCTCGGGCAGTCCCTGGCGGTGGAGAGCCACCAGGCGCTGGCCTGGCTGGCCGGTACGGGGCAGCGGATCCCGGTCGGACTCTCGGTCACGCTGACCGCCCTGCGGCACCCTTTGGAGGCGGCCGCCCAGGCCCAGTCCTTGGCCGTGCTCACCGGACACCGGCCGGTGATCGGCTACGGCGCGGGCGAACCCTCGCTCGTCGGCGGCCTGTTGGGCGCCCCCTATGCCCGGCCGGCCGAGGCCGTGGCGGACTACGTCGGCGCCGTCCGCACGCTGTTGGACGGCCGGTCGGCCGGGCCGCCCGCACCGGGCTCCGGTTCCGCCGCGCCAGGGCTTCGGCTCCCGCACGGGGAGCACCCGCCGGCGGTCGAGCTGGGCGCGGGCGTTCTGAGACCCGCCATGGCCCGCGCGGCCGGGCGGGTCGCGGACGTCGCGATCACCTGGATGACCCCGCCCCGGTACGTGGCCGAGGTCCTCGTCCCCGCCCTGGCCGAAGGCGCAGCGACGACGGGCCGGGTGGCGGCCCCGCCGAGACCAGCGGCCCCGCCGCGCGTGGTGACCGTGGTGCACGCCGCCGTCGCCCGGCCGGGCCGCCACCCGATGGTGCTGGCCCAGCACGGCGCCGGCCGGCACCTCGGCGCGCCGCACTACGCCGACATGCTCCGCCGCGCGGGCCTGCACCTGGACACCCGCGACCCGGTGGCCGGCGCCCGCGAACTCGTCGAGTCCGGAGTCTTCCTCTACGGCTCGCCCGGCCAACTGGCGACCGAGCTCGCCGCCTACGGGACGGCCGGAGTCGACGAGGTGGTCCTGAACCCCGCCGGCGTGGTGCTGGCCCACGGGTGGGACGCCGCGCTGACGGACCTCACCGAACTCCTCACCCGTTCCTGAGGCCGTCGGCGAGGCGTGCCGTCGCGGCGCAGCAGCAGGGGGCGTGGCGTGGGGGCGTAGCGGACGCGGTTCCGTCCGACTCCCGGGGCCATCCGGGTCTTGACGGTTCGTTCCTGGTCGAATCCCGCCCGAACGCTCCCCACCGAAGAGCCCCGGGGCGCAGGCTGGTTCCGTGACCGCGTCGGCACGGACGCGGCGCGAGCGGAAGGACGAACATGACGAGCACGCGCGGCCGCGTCGCCGCCCTGCTGGGCGCCGTCGCGGTGGTCGCCGGCACCACCCTGGCCACCCCCGCAGTCGGCTTCGCCGCCACGGCCGGACCGGCCCGCGTCGGCGGGATCACCGGCCTGGCGCCCTGCCCGGACGCACCCGAGTTCAGCTGCGGGACCCTCACCGTCCCGTTCGACCACAGCGGCGCCACCCCCGGCACCCTCGACCTTGAGGTGGCCGTCACCGGCAACACCACGGCGCCCAAGGGCGACCTGCTGTTCCTCACCGGCGGCCCCGGCCAGCCCGGCGTCCCGGCGATCAAGCGGATGGCGGGCAAGCTGGAGCCCGTCCTCAAGGACTACCGCCTGGTGATGTACGACCAGCGCGGCACCGGCCGGGGCGCGCTCCAGTGCCCGGGCCTCCAGGAGGACATGGGCTCCTCCGACCTCGCCCTGCCGCGCAAGCAGTCGATCGCCGACTGCGCCGCCGCCCTCGGCCCCAACGCCCGCCACTACAGCACGGCGGACACCGTCGCCGACATCGACCTGCTGCGCCGCGCCCTCGGCGACCGGCGCCTCACCCTGGACGGCGTCTCGTACGGCAGCTTCGTCGCCGAGCGGTACGCGCTCGCCCACCCGGCGCACGTGGCCCGGCTGGTGCTCGACTCGGTGGTGCCGCAACAGGGTTTCGACCCCCTCGACCTGGCCGCTCTGCCCGCGAGCGCCCGGGTCCTGCGGGCCGCCTGCCAGGCCACCGGCTGCACCACCGACCCGGCCGCCGACCTCGCCGCCACGGTTCGGCGGTACGGCAACGGGGCGCAGATCCTGAGTGCGCTCACCGGCTATGAGTTCATCGACCCGAACTACGGCGGGGTCCCGGAGATCCTGCACGAGGCCGCCGCCGGGCAGCCCGCGAAGCTCCAGGACTTCTTCGACCTGGTCCGCCGGCAGGTCGACGCGGCCTCGGCCGAGGAGCTCAGCCAGGGGCTGCACTCCGCCGCCCTGTGCGCCGACTCGCGCTTCCCGTGGGGCACCACCGACACCCCGGTCGCGGGCCGCGCGGCGGCGCTGGAGCGCACCCGGCAGCGGCTGACCGCCGAGCAGACCTGGCCGTACGACCCGGCGACCGCGACCGGGCTCGGCAGCCTCCTGGTCTGCCTCGACTGGCCGCGCGAGCAGGTGCCGCCGGCGCCGTCGGAACACCGCAAGCTGCCGGACGTGCCGGTGCTGCTGCTCGGCGGCGACCGGGACCTGTCCACGCCGTACGAAGTGCTCTACCAGCAGGCCGAGTTGGCACACGACCCGCAGATCGTGATCGTGCCCGGGGCGGCGCACTCGGTGCAGAACCGGGCGGCGAACCCGGCCGGACGGCAGGCGGTGTACGACTTCCTGCTGAAGTAGCGGGAGCCGTCGGCGGGCCGTTCCGCACGGGGGACGGAAC
>NZ_JBHWIJ010000001.1:46393-54588 GCF_042732255.1 Kitasatospora sp. NPDC059803
CGCGGGGGGCGGGGGGGGGGGGGGGGGGCGCGGGGGGCGGGGGGGGGGGGGGGGGGGGGGGGGGGGCGGGGGGGGGGCGCCCCCCCCCCCCCGCCGCGGCCCGTCCGGCCTGTTGTGCCAGCCCGCCTGTTGCGCCGGCCCGTCCGCCCTCATCCGCTGGGATGCCCGGTCCTCCTCCGCTGGGATGCCTTGTCCCCTTCCCCGTCCTCCCCTGAGGGGATGTCAACTACTGCGCCCGCGAACTAGCGTCGCCGGCATGACCAGAATCCGTCGTGCTGCCCTGGCCGCCGTGCTCACGCTCGTCCTGCCACTGCCGATCATCGGAGCGGGTACGGCGTTCGCCGCGCCCGGGCCCTCCGCCACAGCTCCCTCCGCGGCCCCCTCCGCAGCCTCGGACAGCTCCGGCGTCCAGCTGGAGCTGCCCCGCCCGACGGGTCCGCACACGATCGGACGCAGCACCCTGCACCTCGTCGACCAGCACCGCCGGGATCCCTGGGTGCCGGCCGCGGGTGCCCGGGAACTGATGGTGTCGACGTACTACCCGGCCCGGCCCGGGACCGGCGGCCCGGCCCCCTACATGACCACCGAGGAGGCCCGGCTGCTGCTGCAGCAGACGGCTCCGGGCGGCGCCGTCCCGGCCGAGGCACTCGGCGGCACCCGCACCTACGCGCACGCCGACGCCCGGCCGGAGCGCGGCAGGTTCCCCCTGGTGGTGCTCTCGCCCGGCCTCGGGCTGCCGCGTGCCACCCTCACGGGCCTCGCCGAGGACCTGGCCAGCCGCGGGTACGTCGTCGCGCTGGTCGACCACACCTACGAGTCCACCGGTGTGACCTTCCCCGACGGGCGGACCCGCACCTGCGCCGTCTGCGACCAGACCCCCACCCTCGACGGTCTGGAGGCGATAGCCCGGAGCCGGGCCAAGGATCTCTCCTTCGTCGTCGATCAATTGACGGATCGTCATTCGCCGTGGCGGTACGCCGGCATGATCGACCCGCAGCGGATCGGCATGGCCGGGCACTCCATCGGCGGTGACGCCGCCGCCGCGACCATGGCCGGTGACGACCGGGTGCGAGCCGGGGTGAACATGGACGGCACCTTCTTCGCGCCGGTCCCCGCCACCGGCCTCCAGGGCCGCCCCTTCCTCATGTTCGGCACCCTGGCCAACCACAGCCCGGGCGGCGCGGACACCAGCTGGGACCGCGACTGGGCGCGCCTGGACGGCTGGAAGCGGTGGCTGACCATCGCCGGCTCCGACCACTCCAGCTTCACCGACCTGCCCGTCCTCGCCGCACAGCTGGGCGTGACCGACCCCGCCGTGCCGATCCCGGCACAGCGGGCGGAGGAGATCACCCGCGCCTACGTCGGGGCCTTCTTCGACCTGCACCTGCGCGGCATCCCGCAGCCGCTGCTCGACGGCCCGTCACCGGCCGACCCGGAGGTCGCCTTCCAGCACCCCTGATCCCACCGTCTGATCCCGCCGTCGCCCCCGCGCACGCCCCGCGCGGGGCAACGCCCGCCCGGCCCGTCGCCGGGCGGGCCCGTAGGGCTGTTCAGGGCCTGCGGTCGTGGAAGGTGCGGCCGGGTCGGCGAGCGGGTCGATCACCTTCGACCAGTGCCAGAACGTTCACGGCCAGCCGTGGGTGAGGATCAACGGGATCGGGCGGGGGCCGCGGCCGGGCTTGCGCAGGAAGTGCACCGGGACGCCGCCGACGCTCACCTGGTAGTGCTCGTGGGCGTTGATGGCGGCCTCGGCCTTGCGCCAGTCGTACCCGTCCCGCCAGTAGGCGACCAGTTCACGGAGGTAGCTGTCCGGGACGCCGTAGGACCAGTCCTCGTTCCCCTCGTCCAGCGGCGGACGAGTCAGTGCGAGACGGGTGCGCAGATCGTCGAGGACCTCGTCGGGCACATGGATCGGGGTGGGTTGCAGGGGGAAGGCGTGCGGGGCAGTCATGGCGTGGTCCCTTTCCGGGGCGGAGGAAACGGTGCCGCCGGCGTGTCGGGCATCAAGCAGCCCGGCGGATACGGCTACCCGTCCTGCCCGGCTACGGTGGCGAGTCCGTCGAGCAGCGTGGTGACGGCGGCGTCGGTCAACCGGTAGCCGTCGGCAGTCTCGACGATCTGACCGGAAGTGATACGGGAGTTCCACCAGTCTTCGAGGAAGCCGGGGGCGTATCCGCCGGTGCGGAAGCCGTACTGCTCGGACTCGAGGCCGAAGGCGATCATGAGCTCGTAGTCCGGCAGCGCGTAGGAAGGCTCGTCCTGCGCAGGCGTCCTGAGGTACCGCTCGAAGGAGTCGACCCGGTTGAAGCTGCTGAACAGCCAGAACAGGTAGTCGTACATGAGCGTGGAGCGCGCGTCGGCGTGCAGGGCGAAGAACCCCTTGTCGTGCACGAGGGCCTCGGCGAGCGCCCGCATTCGCCGGTCCGCGTCGGGCAGAACGTCCGCGACCTCGCGGAAGGCGCGCAGCAGGACGGGGGAGAAGCTGCCGTCGCGCACCGCGGCCAGGTCGGCGAGCCGGTCCTGCTCCGAGGTGTCGTAGACGGACTCGTCGACCAGGCCCGTGACGAACGCCTCGAAGTTCTCCGCGACCAAGGTGATCGCGAAGTCGGCCTCCTGGCTGACGTGCACCACGGTCGGCTCGCCGTGCCTGCCGCACGCGCGGTAGTCGAGGGCGAGCATGTCGTGGCCGCCCGAGGGCATGGCGGCGAAGTAGACACCGATGTCGGGGTACTCCCACCTGTCGATCCAGAACCGGCTGCCGAACTCGCCGCCGAGCGACTGCGGACGAGTCCGCCCGACACCCCGGATTCCGGTGATCTCGATGTAGTCGTCGGCCCAGGACGTCGCCTCGGGCATGGGGAAGCAGGTCCGGGCCGGGGTGCCGCCGTTGTGCGCGGTCATCAGCGCGATGTAGGAGTCGGGCAGACGGTATCCGCTGAGCTCCTCCTCCAACGACGCGATCAGCTGCGGCGAGGGTGGGGCCTCCTCCACGTACTGCTCCAGCGCGTAGGCCGAGTCGTCCCAGAACCCGGTGACGTCGAAGCCCTCGAAGTGTCCCACTGCGCCCTCCCGCACTTACTCGTCCGGCGATTGTACGTTCGATGCCCGGCCGACGGCGGCTTCGGAGAAGGGCAGAGCCAGGCGGCACTGACGCGTCGCCGTACTGAGCCGTACTGATGGGCGGCGAGGTGGTCGGCCCAACGAGACATCAACCCGGCTCCGGGCGAAGCAGGACACCGTGCAGTCCCCGTGCCGGTCACGGCCGTTTCGCCCACGAAGCCCGGACTCCTCGCCGTCCGCCGCAGCCTCCCGTTGGGCTGTGGAGCGGACGTCGGGTCGGGCCCGGCCCTGTGGGGTCGGCCCCGGGTGTCCTGCGATCAGGCGGCTGTGGCGAGGTTCTTCTCGAACGCGGCGAGGTAGTTGCGCAGGTGGTGGTCCTTGATGCCGTCGGTCTCGGGGGCGAACATGTCCTGGCGGTAGCCCTTCGCCCGGTCCTTCAGCCCGGCGATGAGCGGCATGGCCTCGTGGAGCTCTCCGTCGGCGTCGAAGTAGCGGAGTGCGTTGACGTGGGTGAAGGCCGGCTCGGGCGGGAGCTGGGGGACGATGTCGTTGTTGTTGACGAAGCGGTAGCAGCGGTCCCTGAAAGCCGTGTTGTGGGCGGCGGCGAGAAGGCGTTCACAGGTGCGGGGCTGGCCGAAGGTGTAGACGCCGTCGGGGAGTTGGCGAGGCTCCTCGAAGTACCAGCAGGCGCCGGCCAGCATGGCGAGGGCGCCGCCGAGGCTGTGGCCGGTGAACCAGACGCTCTGCCCGTTGGTGCGCAGTCCCCGGATGGTGTCGCGGATCTCGGGGTAGACGGACCGCAGGGCCTGGTGGAAGCCGTAGTGGACGAAGCCCTTGTTCGCCGGTCCGGGAACGGGCGGGGTGCTGACGTCGGTGAGCCAGTCGTAGATCTTCAGGACCTCGGTGCCCCGGAAGCCGGTGACGATCATGCGGTCGCTGGCCATGGTGTAGGCCTGGGTGTCCTCGATCGGGAACGGCATCTGGTGCGTCGACTCGAAGTGCCGCACCTCGTCGAAGCCCCAGGCGTGGGCCTTGTTCTCGATGCCGACCCGGTCCAGCACGGCCAGTCCGGCGGCCTGCGCCATCCAGTAGGCGTGGGGGAGGGAATAACGGGTCGTCGAGTGGTCCAGAGCGGGGATGGCCATCAGTGTCCTCCGGGAAGCGGGCCAGCGGGTCGCCCAGCAACCTAGTGCCGTATGCGAACGGAGGGGAGCCGGAAGCGCTGAAGGCCACCCGTACGGGCGCAACCGCGGCGGAACCCGGATCCCGGCGGGCTGTGCGGGAACCGCCGCAGGACGCGGGATCCGCGGCGTTCGCACCACCGCCCATGGGCTCGACGGCCGTGGTCCCCGATGATCGGCGTGGCGTCGGCGAAGTCGAAGTGGCAGCGCTGCCAGCCGCGTTGAGGACTACCGCGATCTCGCGGAGCCGATGGTGTCGAGTTCGGCGACGGCGTCGGCGGGCAGGACGAGGTCGGCCGCGGCGGTGTTCTCGCGCAGGTGGGCGATGGAGGAGGTGCCGGGGATCAGGACGGTGGTGGTCGAGCGCTGCAACAGCCAGGCCAGTGCGACCTGTTGCGGGGAGGCGTCGAGACGGGCGGCGACATCGTTGAGCACCTGGGACTGGAACGGGCTGAAGCCGCCCAGGGGGAAGAACGAGGCGAAGGCGATGTTCTGGTCCGCGCAGCGGTCCACGAGTGAGTCGTCCTGCCGGTTGGCCAGGTTGTAGAGGTTCTGGACGGTGACGACCGGGGCGATGGCCTGCGCCTCGGTGAGCTGGGCGTCGGAGACGCCGCTGATGCCCAGGTGGCGGATCAGCCCCTGACGGCGCAGGTCGGCCAAGGCGCCGAACTGCTCGGCGATGGGCGCATCGGAGATGTTTTCCACCGAGTCCAGGCGCAGGTTGACGACGTCCAGGGCCTCCAGGCCGAGGTGCCGGAGGTTGTCGTGGACCTGGGCCTTGAGATCTGCGGGTTCCTGCGAGGGGATCCAGTCGCCGGTCTCGTTGCGGCGGGCACCGACCTTGGTGACGATGTGCAGTCCGGCCGGGTAGGGGTGCAGGGCTTCCTTGATGAGTTCGTTGACGACGAACGGCCCGTAGTAGTCGCTGGTGTCGATGTGGGTGATGCCCAGCTCGACGGCTTCGCGCAGGACCGCCAGGGCCTGGCTGCGGTCCTTGGGGGGACCGAAGACGCCTGGGCCGGCCAACTGCATGGCGCCGTAGCCCATCCGGCTGAGGGCGAGGTCGGGGGCCAGGGTGAGTGTGCCGCCGGGAGCGCTGGTGGTCATGTCGTGCCTTTCGTCGGCTTCGCTGAGGCCGGGGCCGACGAATCGGATGCTCGTGGACCGCCCGGCGTGATTCCTAACTCTGGGGGAGTGGGGATGGGCGGCGCAGTACCCCGGTGTTCCTGGGCGTGGCAGGGACACCCCGGCTGATCGGCATCCTCACCGAGTACAGCCCCGCAGGGGCGGACACGCCATGTCTGGCCTACTACAGCCCGCTGATGCTCGGCGCCATCGACTTCGACAACCTTCAGAGATCACGGTGCCGGCGCCGGCACCGCCTCGCTGGCTGGGGCGATGGCTATCCGACGTGGTCCTGTCCGATCGCGCGGAGGACGTCGGCGAGCCAGACCAGGTGGTAGCCCACGATCCGGTCCGGGTCGGCGAGTAGGTGCTCAAGGTGTTGCCAGGACTCGGAGAGCTGCCCGATGGTGATCGTCCTCGGTTCGTTGGGGACGTCGTAGAGTTCGTCGCCGGGGACGGACCAGAAGTAGTCAGGTTCGACGGCCACTGTGCTGCCGGCTGAGGCTTCGATGTGGTGCAGTGCCAGCTCGAAGGCGCGTCGGAGCTGATCGAGCGGGATCTGTAGAGGTTCGCTGTCCATGCGCTCATCTTTGTCGATCAGGGGCCGTGTCGGGTCCGGACCCATGGCGTCCGACCCTTGAGCGCCGTCGACGGAAGCGGCCGTCGGCCCCGAGGCTCACTCCTCGCCAACTGCCCCCAAGCGGGAGCGATGCAGGCCACGCCCTTCCGGGCGTGGCCTGCATCGTTTAGTCCGAGGCCCCGGGCCTGCTCTGCGGCTCAGCGCAGGCCGGTGAACAGGTCCTTCTCTGGCAGCGCCGCGCCGGTGGTGTCGAGGACCCGGACGAACGTCTCCACGCCCATCAGTTCGGTGAACCGCTCCCGGCCCATCTTCAGGAAGAAGATGTTCTCGCCCTGGCTGGCGTGCGCGAGCAGCGCGTCGTACTTCTGCCCGCCGAAGGCGGTGGCGTCCACCCAGGTGGTGATCTCCTCGTCGGGCAGCCCGATCGGGGGCAGCTCCACGGCCTCCCCGGTGGGCTCCGGGTTGTCCCCGTCAGCCCTGTCAGCGCCGTCGCCCCCGTCGGTGCCGAACTCGCGCATGAGCTCGCCGAAGCGCTGCATCATCGAGTGCGGCGCCGTCGTCCAGTACACCTTGGGCGTCAGGGCGGCCTGGGTGAGGGCGGCCATGGTGATGCGGTTGGCCTGGATGTGGTCGGGGTGGCCGTAGAAGCCGTTCTCGTCGTAGGTCACGACGACGTCGGGCCGGTAGCGGAGCATCAGGTCGGCGAGCCGGGCGGCGCCGTCGGCGACGGGGGTGCTCCAGAACGATCCAGGAGCGTCGTTGGCGGGCCAGCCCATCATCCCGGAGTCGCCGTAGCCGAGCAGTTCGAGGTGGTCGATCCCGAGGATCCGGCAGCTGGCTTCGAGTTCCTGGCGGCGCAGTTCGGCGATGGCGGCGGGGTCGTGGCCCTCCTCGCCCGGCTTGGCGCCGCCGGGGCCGTCGCCGCAGGCGCCGTCGGTACAGGTGACGAGGACGGTGCGGATGCCCTCGGCGGCGTAGCGGGCGAGGACGCCGCCGGTCGAGGTGGCCTCGTCGTCGGGGTGGGCGTGGACTGCCATCAGCGTCAGGGGCCGGTCGGCCATGGGTGTCGTCCTCCGGTCGGTCGGTCGGGTGTTCGTCTCCCAGTCTGCGCCAGCGCCTCGGGCGGCTCGGGCCCGGGGGTGGTCGAGGCCGCCGGGCATCCCGGTGGGGGGCGGTGTGCTCGGCCTCCCGGCCGCCACGTGGAGCTTCCGGGCGTGGCCGCCGGCGGTCAGCCGGTGGTGCAGCCGCCGTTGCGGCAGTCGCGCCAGGGGCCCCAGGCGCCGCCCGGGGCCTGCTCGGAGATCTCGGCGGACAACGAGGGGCCGTTCCACATGTGCGCGAGCACCGTCATCCTCCCGTCGGCCGCCTCGGTGACGGAGGAGGGGGTGGCCACCGCCTCCGACAGCAGACCGGTGCCCAGGTTGGTCCAGGAGCCCCAGACGCCGGGGGTGCTCTGCTCGTTGACGTACAACTGCGGGCTGGCCGAGCCCTGGTAGACCTCGAAGAAGGCCAGCGCGCCGTCCGCCCGCTGGAAGGCCACCGGCACCCCGAAGAACCTCGGCACCAGCCCCCCGGCGGGGCCGAAGGGCTCGGGCGCCGACCACGGCCGGTCCGGGCCCGCCTGGTGCATCCGTACCAGGACCGACGACTGGTACCCGATGGTGAACACCTCCAGGGCGCCGTCGGCGTCCGCGGCGGCGGTGAGCACCTGGTTCCGGTAGCTGAGGCTCATGCCGTTGACCTGGCTCCAGGCTCCGAACGGGCCGCCGGAGGACGACTGCGTCTGGTACCAGATGGTCCCGCCGGTGCCGTCGGCGGTCGAGAAGACCGCGAACCGCGCCTGGGTGCCGTCGGGACGGGTGACCGTGGTGGACTGCCCCTCGGTGCCCGGGGGCGTGGTGGCGTCCCGGGGCCGGTCCGCCGTCGACGACACGGTCGCCGGTGCCGGTACGGAGGTCGGGGCCTGGGCCTGGGCGGATGGTGCGAGGAGGCCGACTGCGCCGATGAGTGCGGCGCAGACGGTCGCCGCCACGGTGCATCGCCGTGCGCTCGTGGGCATGGCTGGTCCCTGCCTTCCGATCGGTCTGCGGTGCCCGGCCGGGCAGTGGCGCGGGCCGTCGGCCATCCTGCCCACCGGGGCGGCCGGTACGGGCGCCTACGCCCGGAAATGGCCGGAACACACGGGCGGGCCGCCGGGCCTGCGCGAGGCGGCCCGCAGCCCCAGGCGGCGGCGCGCGGCAGCAGGGACC
>NZ_JBHWIJ010000001.1:54598-64137 GCF_042732255.1 Kitasatospora sp. NPDC059803
CCGTGTCCGCGTCCACCGCCCCGCGGGGGGGCGGGGGGGGGGCCCATCCCCCGTCATTGGCCGCTAACCCGGGGGGGGGCGGCGGGGCGGGCGCGCGGGGCCCCGCAGCCCCTGGCGGCGGCGCGCTGCAGCAGGGACCGACCTGAACGGCCGTCAGGAGACCGGGATCGGATCCCGCCAGATGTCCAGCGGAACGGCGCGGACCGCGCGTCCGTCCCCGTCGAGGATCCGGCCCATCCGCTTCACGGTGCGCAGCGACACGCGGCGCTCGGCCACCCGCAGGTCGGGGAACCTGCGGGCGAGAGCGATTTCCAGCCGCTGGACGTCGGCCAGGGAGCGCTGCCAGACGGAGAGCAGGAGGTTGTGCGGGCCGGTGACGGACACGCACAACCGGACCTCGGGGAGTCTGGCGAGCTGGGGGCCGACCTCGTCGAGCCGCTCCGGGGGAACGTCGGCCCGGAAGGTCGCCAGGACCGGCCGGCCGGCGTCGCGGGCGGCGATCTCGCAGCGGAAGCGGATCGCGTCGGAGGCGGCCAGCCGGTCGAGGCGCCGGCGCAGCGTGGACGGGCTGAGCCCGGTGGCGGCGGCCAGCTCGGCTTGGCCGAGGCGGCCGTCGACGCCCAGTCTGATGAGCAACTCCCGGTCTTCTTCCCGGACTTCGGCTCGCACGCCGGACGGCGTCCCGTAGCCGGCCAGGTGATCGTCGTGCAGTTCCACGCGCTGGGCCTGGTCCAGCGAGTCCAGTCGCCAGCGGATCCCCTCGGCGTAGAAGCCGGTCGCCAGGTGGACGCGGACGGCGTTGACCCCGGGGAGTGGGCCGAGCCGTTCGGCGGTGTACCGGGAGACCGTCGCCAGGTCGGTGAAGGCCACGGTGACGACGAGGTCGCAGCCCTGGGCGACGTGTTCGATGCTCATCACGTGCGGGTCCTCGGCCAGTTCGTCGGCGATCTGCCGGAGCCGGCCGGGAGCGCAGTCGAGGTCGAGGTAGGCGACGCACCCGCGGTCCTCGGGGTGCGGCAGACCGTAGGCGGTCACCCAGGCGATCCCGGCCTGCGAGAGTCGGCGCCAGCGGCGGGCGGCGGTGACCGGGCTGATCCCGAGGGTCTGGCCGAGCAGCGACCAGGGTGCGCGGGGCCGCAGCTGCAGCGCGTTCACCAGGGCGAGGTCCAGCTCGTCCACCGTCACCTCGGCGCCGGTCGTCGCGGTGCCGGTCACCTCGGTGCCGGTCGTCGCGGTGTCGGGCATCTCGGAGCCGGTCACCGTCGGCTGCCGGTGGATTCGTTCATCGAAGGGCCTCCTGGTGGCGTGATCCTGCGAAATCGCGGGCAAATCCCGCCGCGAGATCCAGAATCACGGAACAAGATCGCTCTGCACAAGTTCCCGACAAGGTCCCGCCACGCGCGGGATCGAAGGAGGTGCCCGTGTCCCTGCACGACGACGCTCTCGCTCTGGCCCCAGACCTGGTCCGGCTGCGCCACGACCTGCACCGGTTCCCCGAGTTGGGCCTGGCCCTGCCGCGCACCCAGGAGCGGGTGCTGCGGGCCCTGGACGGCCTGCCGCTGGAGGTGAGCCAGGGCTCGGCGCTGAGTTCGGTCACCGCGGTCCTGCGCGGCGGCCGACCGGGGCCGGCGGTGCTGCTGCGCGGCGACATGGACGGCCTACCGGTCGCCGAAAAGGCCCCGCTGCCGTTCGCCGCCGACAACGGGGCCATGCACGCCTGCGGACACGATCTGCACACCACCATGCTCGCGGGTGCCGCACACCTGCTGGCCGCACGGCGGGAACAGCTCCACGGCGACGTGGTCTTCATGTTCCAGCCGGGCGAGGAGGGGTGGGACGGGGCCGGGGCCATGCTGGCCGAGGGCGTGCTCGACGCGGCAGGCAGGCGCCCGGTCGCCGCCTACGCCCTGCACGTGTCGTCGGCCATGCGGCACGGGGAGTTCGGCTCCCGGCGCGGGCCGATCATGGCCGCTTCCGCTGCGCTGAACGTCACCGTCCACGGTGCGGGTGGCCACGGCTCGGTACCGCACCGGGCCAAGGACCCCATCCCGGCGGCCTGCGAGATGGTCACCGCCCTGCAGACCATGGTGACCCGCCGCTTCGACGTGTTCGATCCGGTGGTGGTCACCGTCGGGCTGATCCGGGCAGGCACCCAGCGCAACATCATCCCCGAGACCGCCTACTTCGAGGCGACCGTGCGCACCTTCTCCGCCGAGGCGCAGTCCAAGGTCGCCGACACCACGGTGGAGCTGGTCAGAGCCATCGCGGCCGCCCACGGCCTGCGGGCCGAGGTCGAGTACCTTCCCCAGTACCCGGTGACCGTGACCGACGGGGCCGAGACCGACTTCCTGGCGGACACCGTCCGGGAGGTCTTCGGCGAGGAGCGCTTCCAGCCGATGCCGAACCCGATGACCGGGTCGGAGGACTTCTCCCGGGTCCTGGACGCCGTGCCGGGATCGCTCGTGTGGCTCGGCGCCGCCCCGAAGGGGACCGACCCCGACGACCTGCCGGTCAACCACTCGCCCTACGCGGAGTTCGACGACGCGGTGCTCCCCGACGGGGCCGCGCTCTACGCCGAACTCGCCACCCGCCGCCTCGCTGCCTGAGCCCGGCCGAACCCGTAGCACGCAACCCTGCTGAACCCGCAACCCGTAACCCGTAACCCGTACTGCCAAGGAAGGAACGATCAACCACATGACCGAACCGCGCGACGTGGTCGAGCAACAGCTCGCCGCCTACAACAGCCACGACATCGACGCCTTCGTCGCCACCTACGCCGAGGACATCACGATCCACCGGGCCGACGGCACCCGACTCCATGGCCGGCAGGCTCTGCGCGACAGGTACGCCGGGCAGTTCGCCAAGGGCCGCTGCCGCGCGGAGATCGTGGGGCGGCTCAGCGAAGGCGACTGGGTGGTCGACCACGAAGTCGCCCACGGCCTGGCCGACGAGCCGGTCCGTGTCCTGGTGGCCTACCGGGTGCGCGAAGGCCTCATAGACCGCGTCGACTTCCTGAGCTGAACCAGCGCAACAGCGCAGGCCCGTACGGCGGCCGTCGTCGTCGCCGTCGTACGGCCGGCCCGCGCCCCTCCGGTGAACGGCCGTCAGAGGCCGGGGACGGCGTCCTTCGCAACGGTGTGCCAGTTGGTGACGATCGGCTTGTCGACCGGCGTGGTGCCGACGGCGATGCTGGCCGGGTTGGGGTCGGCGTTGCCGATGCCCACGATGACGTCGGTGAACTGGATTGCCTGGTTGGTGTTGGTGGTCTTCGTCATGATGCCCGCGTACGCGACCTTGGCGCCGCTCAGGGTGATCGGTTCGCCGGTGGACTGTTCGGCGTTGGCGGCCTCGATGCCGCGCGAGCCGAACGCGATGGTGGGGTGGGTCGCGGGGAGCGTGCAGGTGATGCCCGGCTTGGCTTTGGCCGTGATCAGGAGGTAGCCGCCGGCCTGGGATTCGGACTTCGCGCTGAGGGCGAGGTCGTTGGCGCCGCAGGCCTGGCCGTAGCCGGTCTTGTCGGCGGCGGGGGCGGAGGGCGCGTCGGGCGACTTCGGCGTGGCGGACGACTTCGGTGTGGAGGGCGTCGTGGGCGCGGCGGCGGCCTTCGTCGGCGAGGCCCCGGCGGGTGCGGCCCCGGTGGGTGCGGTCGCGGCCCCGTTGGTCGCGGCGGCGGTGGCCGCGGGGCTGGCGGCGGTGGAGCCCGTGTCGCTGTTGTCCGGCCCGCAGGCCGTCGCGGTGGCGGCGAGCGCCGCGACGGCGGCGGCGGTGAGGGCGAGGCGGCGCGTGCGCATGAGGTCTCCCGATGTCGTTCGACCGGTGAGGTTCACCGGGTGTGATCACCGTAGGCGAGGGTCGTTCACAGGCAGGTGCGGGAAGTATCCCGATCCTGTCCCAGAAACCGATGGGCCTTGTCCGCCGGACAGTTGACGAGGTGTGCCCGGCCGAAGCCGGAGAGCGCTGCGTGCGGGCCGCAGCCTCAGACGCCGTCCTTGTGCCCGTTCGCGACGAGCAGTTGCTCCATGCTCTTGTGGGCGGGGGCGGCCTCGGTGTTGCTGTCGTCGTGGAACATCCTGAGGTACTGGACGAGGGCGCTCACGCACGTGTCCCGCCCGTCGTACTCCGCGTTGTCGACGAGTCGGCAGTCCTTCGAGATCTCCCTCATCTGCCCGCCGGGAGCGGTGTATACGGGGTGCCAGATCAGTTTCACGTCCGGGTTCAGCCGCTGGACCAGCCGTAGTTCCGGGACTTCCAGCCTGATCAGGATGCTCTCCGGAGCGTAGGCCCGTACGAAGATGTGCACGGGGCCGGTCGCGCGGGACACGAAGGCCTTGGACAGGACGCTCCACATCGGCCCCGTCAGCTTCCAGTCCGGGTGCAGCTCCAGGACGTTGAGCACGCCGCCGATCCGGGTCCGCCCCAGGGGCGTGTGGCCCTTCCGGTACGCGTAGTCGCTGGTCTCGATGCCGCCCGCCCACAGGGCCATGGTGGGCGTCTCGATCTCCAGGTGCTCGGCGATGAGCTTGACGAACTCCTGGTACCAGGTGTTCGACGCCCGGAGCTCGCGCTGCTCCTGGCGGTCGCTCGTCTTCGCCACGGCCTCGTCGTTCAGCGCGCCCTGCGAGTCGACCCCGCCGAGCAGCAGCTGCCAGGCGGCGTCGGCCTGGGGCTGCGGAATGCCCGCGGCCTTCGTCAGCTCCTGGTACGGCCCCCACTCGGGGTGCTCGGTGGGCCTCGTGGCGTAGTGCTCGTTCAGGCCGCCCTTCTGACGCTGCACCTGGCGTGTCACCGCGGCGTTCCCCACCTGCCGCTGGAGCGCGGCCAGGCCCGTGAGGCGTGCCCCGTGCCCGGCGGCGGCCGGCGCCGCCGTCTGCCGCTCCGCGGCTCTCCGTGTCTCGCGCACGCCCTCCCCGCCCTTCCGGCCGTCCCCGCCGAGTCTACGGGTGGCGGGGCGGCGGGGCGAGGGACGAAAGGGCAGACCCGGGGCCGTGCGCACCCCCCTCCGTGCTGTCGGTGGCCGCCGGTGCCGCGGGCCTGGACGACGCCGGGCCGCGTCATAGTCCGGCCAGGGGGCGGCTGCTCCCGATAATCGGTGAGGCGCAACCGCGCGCCCACGCAGAGCGCAGCCCCCGGGCGGGGGAGTTCCAGAGGAGGTTGGTTCATGAGCAGGACGAAGAGGACCGGGACGAAGGCGCGGGGCGGCCGGGCCGCCGTGATCGGTGTGCTGGGCCTGGCCTCGGTGGCCCTGGCCGCCGGGCCGGCGTTCGCCAAGGGCGACGTGGAGGTCACGGCTCCGCACACGGCGCGGGTCGGCACGACCTTCACGGTCACGGGGCACGGGGACGACGACGGTGCCGCCTACGTGCAGGTGTGCCTGGAGGGCCGCAGCAGCGGGTCGACGTGGGAGCGGATGACCTGCGGCGCCGTGGTCGAGACGGGCACCGAGGCGGAGGCCGTCGCGCAGGTCAAGGCCGCACACAGCGGCGCCCTGGAGTATCGCGCGGTGCTGTTCGGCCTGACCGGCCTGGACGACCGCCACCCCGTTCGCGAGAGGACCTCGGATCCGGTGACGGTGGAGGTCCGCTGAGACCGGCGGCGCGGCCGCTGACGGCCGGGCGACACCTGGGCCGCACCTGGGCCAAGACCGCCCAACTGCCCTGCCCCGGCGCGGAAGCGGCCGAGGCGAAGTGCGGCCGCCGCATGGGGAATCGGTCTGGACACAGGCGAACAGCACGGGTTGGCGGGCGGCCGGTCAGTTCCGGAAGGACACGGGGAGGTTGGCGTAGCCGCGGAAGGTGAGGCGGTCGCGGCGCGCTGCCGGGCCGGCGCGCCGCATGGCGGGCAGGCGCTCCAGCAGCAACGGGAGTGCCAGTCGCGCCTCCGTACGGGCCAGCGCCGAGCCGAGGCAGTAGTGTGCGCCGGCGCCGAAGGAGAGCGACGGCGGGGAGTCCCGGAACGGGTCGAACCGGTCCGGGGCGGTGAAGTGCGCCGGATCGTGGTTTCCCGCCCCGAGGAGCAGCAGGATGTGGCTGCCCTTCTCGATGCTGCCGATGCCGTCGATCTCGATCGGCTCGGGTGCCCACCGGCTGGTGAGTTGCAGGGGCGCGTCGAAGCGTGACACCTCTTCGACGTACCGGTCGGTCAGGCCCGGGTCCGTCCGCAGCCGCGCGGCGAGGTCGGGGTGGTCCAGGAGGGCTCCCAGGCTGTTGCCGAGGAGGTTGGCGGAGGTCTCGAATCCCGCCAGTAGCAGGAACACCAGGTTCACGACGAGTTCGCGGGTGGACAGCTCGCTGCCGTCGCGGTCGTGCGCCAGTACCAGTGCGGTGATCAGGTCCTCGCCGGGTTCGGTACGCCGGAGCCGGGTCAGCTCGGTGACGTACGCTTCCAGGTCGAGGGCGGCGCGGTCGGCCGCGGTGGCGGGGCCGGTGGGACGGAACGGTTCCAGGACGGCGGTCGTCTCCTGGGCGCGTTCGCGCAACCACTGGTGCTCGCCGGCCGGGACACCGAGCAGTGTGCCGATGATCCGGATCGTCAGCGGGTAGGCGAACTCGTCCATGAGGTCCACGGCCTCGCCGTCGCGGCCGATCTGGGCCAGGTGGTCGGCGAGGGCGGTCGCCCGTGCGGTGACGACCTCCTTCAGCCGGTCCGTCCCACGGGGTGAGAAGGCGTCTGCGGCGAGCCGCCGGACGCGGGCGTGGTCGGGGCCGTTGGCCTTCATCATGGAGTCCGCGATCAGGCGTGCGGCGGCACCGTCCGGCCAGCCCCGGACTTCCAGTCGCGGGTCGCGCAGCAGTGCGTTGACGGCGTCGTACCCGGTCGCCGCGTAGAACCCCGGTCGCAGGCGCACCACTGGCCCGTGGGACCGGAGGGCGGCGTACGCGGGATAGGGGTTCTGGCGGCCGGTGGGTGACGCCAGGTACTGGAATGCCTCGCCGGGCAGCATGCCGGGATTCCTCACGTAGGGATCGGGTTTCTGGGTCGAGCGAGTGCCGTGAACGCCCTGGGCTCAGGAGTACTGGATCAGCTGGAGCCGTGGCGGCATCGTCCAGTCGTGGGGTTCGAAGGCGATGCGGGTGAGCGGCGCGGTGGCGGCGGCATCGGTCATGATCCCTTCCAGGGCGTCCTGTTGGCCTGGTTCGAGGAACCCCCAGAACAGGCTGTGCCAGACCACCGTGCGCACCGACGGATCGGCCGGCGTCGCCAGCTCGCGCCGCAGCCACCCGACTGCATCCGCCTGGTCCACCCGGACCGGGGTGCGGGCGGCGAGGTCGAGCGCGTCGTCGAGGGCGGCTCGCAGGAAGGTGTGTTCGAAGGGCAGGTAGCTCCGTACGGTCTGCACGTCGGCCGGATCGGCGGGGTCGCGGGGACGCAGGTCGCAGCCCGCGCGCGCCACGATCCGGATGTTTCCGGGGTTCGGACCGTGGGCGGGTAGCCGGACCGGTGAGGCGGGGTCGCCCCACTCCCAGCCGGGCCCGAACCACCGGTAGCGGTCGATCAGCAGGTTGAGTCCGGCGCAGGCGCCGAGTTCGAGCAGTCGGATCCGCTGGGCCCGCACCAGTGCGAGCCCGTGCAGCAGTGTCGCGGCCCGGACGGGCTCGTGCTGCTGCACCGGGTTGTCCAGCGCGGTGGCGATCTCGGCGGGGTGGTCGGCGATCGCCGTGACGAAGAGGTCCCACGACCGGTCGGTGCCGCGCGGTTCGAGTCCGTCCGCCGCACTCGACTCGGCCAGGTGTGAGGTCAGCCGGGGAAGCCTCCCGGCGGTCAGCAGGCCCTGGACCCCGGCCATGGCGCGGATGGTGAACAGGGGCGCGCCGGCCTGTGGGTGCCGTCCGATCAGGAGGGTCACCGGCCCGCCGCGCTCGACGTCGTCGGCGAGCCTGGCGAGCAGCCCCGATGCGAAGGGAGCTGCCCCGGCGGATCGTGCGGCCATCGATCGCAGCAGCTCCGGTCGGTCGATCAACTCGCGCACGGGGACACTCCGTTCGGCACTGTTCGGGCGGAGGTGTGGACCAGACCGTGCAGCAGCTCCCGGTACGGGCCGTCCGGAGCGAGTCGGTCGAGCACCGCGCAGCAGTGCTGCCGCAGCGACTCGACCCGGCGTTCGTAGCCGTCGAGGACGGACGGATCCCGCAGCGCGGCCCGCAGCTCCCCGCGGGCGCCCGGATCGGTGCCGGCCCGGGCACGCAGGTCCAGCAGGTGCTCCCGGTGCGCGGGGGCGGCGACTGCGAGTGCGTGGGCCAGCAGAAGGGTGCGAGTGCCGTTGGCCAGATCCTCGAACTCCTGCGTCGCGCTGGGAGCTCCGTCGTTGCCGAGCTGTCGCAGGACGCCGAAGAGTTCGCCGAAGGTCCGCCAGGAGCGCAGCGTTTCGGGCCGGTCCGTGGCGAGCCTGGCTGCCATCACCGCGTCGCGGCCGTAGGCGGCGCCGCTCTTGCCCCGGTAGCAGGCCATGACGGACCGCCACGTCACGGGGTCGTCCGCCGGCTCGGCGATGTCGGCCAACTGGCCCTCCAGCGCGTCCAGTGCGGTGCGGACCAGTTCCTGCTCCCAGGAGAGGCGGATGTCCGGGGCTGCCGAGTACCGGTCGGCCACCCGGTGGGGCAGTGTGCTCCCGCAGGCCACGGCTGCCAGGGTGGTGCGGGCCAGTTCGGACCTGCCCCGGGGTGCGGCCGGGCCCTGGCCGTCGGCGAGGTCGTCGAGGGCTTCGGCCCCCGCCCACCACAGCCGGGAGACCGCACACACCGCGGCCGCCGGCCGGGGCTCGCCGGTGATCGTCCCGAGGACGGCCATGCCCAGGAGGCGGAAGGGGCTTCGGCCGCCGCCGTCCGCCGCCAGCAGGCCGGTGACCGCGTCCGCCAGGCTCGGGTGGTCACGGCGCAGGTCCTCCAGCACCATGGCGATCTCCGTGCCCACGGCCGCGAACCAGTCGGGGGGAACCGTCAGTGGATCGGCGGTCTCGGTGGGATTCATCGGTGTGTCCTTGTGGTCGGGCCCGCCGGCACTCCGGAGGCCGTTGCGGCGCGGGGGAGGACCCGCACTCGCCCGAGGGGGCGCCGGGCGAGTGCGGGCAGGGCACCGATCAGCAGTAGGTGTAGAACCCGCCACCCATCACGGCGGCGATCCGCTGGTCCGCGCAGGACGACGGCGTGCTCGGCTCCGCGGGCTGCTCACCCTCCAGCAGGCGCTCCGCCGCCTCGATGACGGCGAGGGTGTCTTCGTCAAGTATGTTCTGCGACAACGCAGTTCTCCTCTTCAGGTAGTGGGCCGCTGGCCTGCCGCTTGCTGCGGGTGCACCAAGGGCCGGGACTGGCTGTGACACTACGGAGGCGGGAGCCGGAGCGGTTGTACGTCAGTGCACGGGAAATGTCCCAGGAGAGAATCGGAACTGACGATCTGTCAGTATCGGTGCTTCGCTGATGTACCCCGGCTCGATGCCCTCGCGGCGACGTTCTCGTGCTCCCGTGCCGCGGGGCCCCCCGCGCCGCCCCCGCGGTGGCGAGAGCGCGGGGCCCCCCGGGGGGAGGCGGGCGCCGGGGGGGGGGGAC
>NZ_JBHWIJ010000001.1:64147-98586 GCF_042732255.1 Kitasatospora sp. NPDC059803
GCCCCGTATCCCCGCCGGGTGCGGCGCGGGGGGCGCGTGTCGGGCCCCGGGGCGCCGCGCCCCCCCGGGAAGCCCGGGTTCGGGCGGGCCGCGCCGGGCCGCGCGGGCGGATGGTGGCGGCGGTGGCGCTCTCCCGGAGGGGGGTGGCGGTGGCGGGCCTGAGTCGCAGGCGGGCGAGGACGGCTGCGGCGACGACGAGCATCTCGGTCCAGGCGAAGGACTCGCCGACGCACTTGTGGTGGCCCGCGCCGAAGGGGATGAACAGTCTGGGTGGGGCGTGGCCCGCAGGACGGCGCCAGCGGTCGGGATCGAATCGCAAGGGGTCGGGGTGGAGCCGCGGGGAGCGGTGCAGCGCGGTCGGGCTGAAGAGGATCTCGGCCCCCGGGGGCAGGACGACGCCGCCGTACCGGAGCGGTGCCACTGCCCGGCGCATCAGGATCCAGTTGGGGGTGTGGAGGCGGAGGGTCTCGCTGAGCGCGTGCCCCGTGTGCTCCAGGCGCGGTAGGTCGCCAGGGGGCACGGCGCCGTCGGTGGCGACGGCGCGCACCTCCTCGCTCAGCTCGTCCTGCAGGTCCTGGTGCCGGGCGAGTTCGTGGAAGAACCAGGCGAGCGTGGTGCCGGTCGTCTCGGTGCCGGCCAGGAGCAGTGAGACCGCCTCGTCCCGGACTTGGGCCCGTGCCA
Organism: Kitasatospora sp. NPDC059803; assembly: GCF_042732255.1. Lineage (NCBI taxonomy): Bacteria > Bacillati > Actinomycetota > Actinomycetes > Kitasatosporales > Streptomycetaceae > Kitasatospora > Kitasatospora sp. NPDC059803. The sequence goes on from NZ_JBHWIJ010000001.1 coordinate 64,829, forward strand.
TGGCGCGGCCGGTTTCGTCGTCGCGGGTGGTCAGCAGCAGGGACAGCAGCGCGTCGTCCGGGCCCTGGTGCGGGGCGGCGGCCTGGGCGATGATCTCGTCCACGACGGTGCGCAGGTCCCGGACCGCAGTGTCGAAGCGCCGGTTGGCCGGTACGGGCAGCTTCTCCAGCAGCGGTGACGGGTAGAGCGCCCGCTGGACGAATCCGGTGAGGACCACGGGCACGGCCCGGTCGATCCGGGCCTTCTGGGCGTGGCCCAGGCGGGTGGCGAACAGTGCCTCGACCACGATGTCCCGGGCGAGTCGGTGCATCCGCGGCTCGATCGGCGCGGCTCGCCCGGGCTCCCAGCGGGTCACCGCCGCCGCTGCCACGCGTGCGGTCAGGGCGGCGTACCGGCGGATGCTGTCGCGGTGGAAGGCCGGTTGGACCAGGCGTCGCTGGCGGAGGTGGAACGCGCCCTCGGAGGTGAACAGGCCGTTGCCCAGCAGGCCGCGGGCCTTGTCGAAGACGAAGCCCTTCTCGGTCTTCGCGGCGTCCCGAACGAGCAGCCGGTGGACCAGCTCGGGATCGGTGAGGACGTGAACCGGTCTGCGCCACAGGTGGATCCGCACCACCGGGCCGTGGTCGGCCAGCGACTGGAGGAAGGGTACGGGGCGGGTCAGCAGCGGGAGCAGGTGCCCGAGCAGCGGCAGGTGGCCCGGCGCGCACGGCGCGGTGCCGGGCGGGGTGTCCTCCTCGCGCATCAGTGCCCCGCCGCGGGGGCCGGCACGTCGAACCGGGAGGTGTGGCGGGACCAGTCGATGTGCCCGCGCAGCCACAGCCCGAGGCTGCGGGCGTAGGCCGAGGCCGCGCCGCTGCCGTCCGTGCGGATGGTTCGGCTCAGCTCGATGAACGCGTGCATCTCGGCGTCGCGCATGGCGACGGCGGACCGTCGGGCTTCGGCCGTGGAGCAGTGGTGGTGGCGGGCGAGGACCTCGACCAGGTTGTGGCGGTCCTGGCCGCCCGCGGTCTCCTTGGCGTGGGAGTACAGGTCGTTGTCCCAGCTCACCAGGTTCGCCGTGAGGTCCCTGAGCCTGCGCAGCGAAGGCCCGTCCGCCTCCGCGGCCGGGACTTCGTAGTCGGCGGCGATGTCGACCAGGGCGAGGCAGGTGTACGTCGCCCCGGCGTGCCTGCGCATGGCCACGTACTCGGACGGGCCCGGTACGGTGCCCGCCTCGCGGTTGGCGGCCTCCCACACCTGGGCGGAGAGGTAGTCGCGGACCGTGCACTCCCACCGGAACAGCTGTGACGGCGAGGCGTGTGCGGCGACCCGGTCCCGGATCTCCCGCAAGGCCACCGCGTAGGCGCCGGCCGGTCCGGGCATCTCGTCGCAGGGTGGCTCGGGGTCGATCACCCGGGCGAGGAGAGCGGTCGTGCGGGCCAACGGCCCGGGGCGGTCGCCGCGTTCGCGGTCCTCGCAGTACCCGTCGTCGAAGGCGAAGAGCCAGACGTACCAGTCGGACAGCAGGCGCAGCATCTCGGCGGAGACCTCGGGGTTGGTCCGGGCGGCCAGGTGGCCGCTGCGCTGGCGCCCGATCCGGTCGGACTGCCGGAGCCGCCCGTCCAGCAGCCGGTGGCGTGCCAGCCAGGCCAGGCTCTGCCGGTCGGCCTGTTCGGCGTGGGGGTTCGTCAGGGAGGGGAAGGGGCACCACAAGGCGTCCGGGGTGCTGTGTGGTTGCCCGTCGCGGAGATCGGTCATCGTTGTGCCGGCCTTCGTCTGGTGTGGGGTCGCAGCCGGCCTCCGTGCCCCGCGACGATCGCGTGGGGTCGCCAGGCCTGCCTGGGAGGCCGAAACTAGCCCTGCGCGGGGCAGGGGGATGGACTGCGCGCGCATCCGTCCTTGCCTCCCGGCGCACGGCTGGCCGTCTCGCCTCCTCAACAGCGGTGATGCGCTGACCGCTTGAGCTCGCCATCGTTTGCCGACGGCGACGGCCCGCACGATCACGGCTCCACGGGCCCCTCCAGCACTGGGGTGGCGGCGTGCGAATTCCAGCTTCGGATCAGGCCGGTCGATCGGAGGTGTAGCGGGCGAACATGGTCTCTACGGCCTGCTCGACGGCGTAGCGGATGTCAGAGGCTGAGGGGTTCCAGTCGGTCAGCAGCATGCGGGGCCACAGGACGTAGTTGGCGATCATCCCGAGGAACTGGTTGGCGGCGCTCTCGGCGTCCGGGACGTCGGCGTTGCCGGCCTCGTGCTCCGACTCCAGGTAGTGCTGGACCGAGGTGAAGTAGGGCAGCTTGCCGAGTTGGAACTGCATCTGCCCCAGTTCGGGGAAGCGGGGCAGCTCGGCGATGACGATGCGGAACAGGGCTGTCATGCCGGGCCGGCCGATCAGGTCGGCGTAGCGGTGGCCGATGGAGGTCAGGCCGGAGCGCAGGTCTCCGGCCTGAGGGCGCGCGACAGTGTCCGCGGTGTCACGCTGCCAGGACTCGGTGACGATGGCCTCGAAGAGGGCTGCCTTGGTGGGGAACTGCTTGAACAGGGTGGACTTCGAGACGGCCGCCCCTTCGGCGATGCGGGCGAGGGAGGTTCCGTCGTAGCCGCGGTTCAGGAAGAGGTCCGTGGCTGCGGAGATGATCGCCTCGCGCTTCTGCTGGGCGAGACGGCGGTGGTGTGCGGAGAGCTCTGCTGCCATGCGTGCAGTATGCCCCAGATCCGAGGCGAGTCACTTGACTCGCCTCTTTTGCTGTGCCTACGCTGCAATGGAAAGGCGAGTCAACCGACTCGCATCTGATGGCGGTGCCCGATGTCTCTGGTGCCGTGTGATGAGGGAGCAGCTGATGACAGCCGACAGGATCGCTTTGGTGACCGGTGCGAACCGTGGCCTGGGCCGGAGTACGGCTCTTGCCCTGGCGGCGCGCGGGGTGCGGGTCGTGGTCACCCATCGCGGTGATGTGGACGGGGCCGAGGAGACGGCGCAGCGAGTGCACGCCGCGGGTGGGACTGCCGCTGTCATGCGTCTCGATATCAGCGACATCTCCTCTTTCGGAGCCTTCACTTCCGAGCTGAGCGCACTGCTTGAGCGCTGGGGGGCCTCGCGGCTCGACATCGTGGTCAACAACGCGGGGGTTGGCGTTTTCGGTCCGCTGGAAGCTGTCACGGCCGACGACTTCGACACGGTGTTCGGCACGAACGTGCGGGGCACGTTCTTCCTCATCCAGTCGCTTGTGCCGCTGCTGGCGCAGGGCGCCCACGTCATCAACGTCTCGTCGTCGTTGACTCGCCACACCAGTCCCGCGACCTCGGTCTACTCCGCCTCGAAGGCCGCCGTCGAGGCGCTGAGCCGCACTCTGGCCGCAGAGCTCGGCCCCCGAGGTATCCGGGTCAACTCCATTGCCCCGGGGCCGACCGCCACCGACTTCAACGGCGGTGCCATGCGGGATGACGCCGGTATGCGCCAGGGTCTGGCCGGGCAGACCGCGCTCGGCCGTGTCGGCGAACCCGAGGAGATCGGCGACGCCATCGCCACGCTGGCCTCCGAGGGCCTGCGCTGGGTGACCGCCGAGCGCATCGAGGTCTCCGGCGGCGCCCTCCTCTGACCAACCGGGCGAGCCTGTCCCGGGCGGCAGGCAACGCCTTGGCCGACACCGCTGGGTGATCGAGCGCACTGTTGCCTGGCTCGGCGGCTTCCGCCGGCTCCACCGCCGCTACGAACGCAAGGCCGACCACTTCGCCGCCTTCGCCGGCACCGCCGCAGCCCCCATCTGCACCCGCCGACTCTCCACATGAGATGTCTTCTACGGGTGGTTGTGAGCGGACGGTCGCTGCGGCGGATCCCGCAGGTCGTCCGGGCGCGGCGCGTTCTGCTCGCGGGCGGCCCGCAGGATCGCGCGGCGGATGGGTTCGTAGCCGGTGCACCGGCAGAGGTTGGAGCCGACCAGGGCGTCGACCTTCTCGGGGGAGTCCGCGAGGCCGGGGTCGGCCGCCAAGGCGCCGGCGGCGACCATGAGGAACCCCGGGGTGCAGAAGCCGCACTGCAGGGCGTGTTCGGCGGAGAACGCCCGCTGGAGGGGGTGGGGATCGCCGCCGGGCCCGGCGAGGCCCTCGACGGTGCCCATCGAACTCCCGTCGCACTGCACGGCGAACACGAGGCAGGAGCGGACCGCCTCGCCGTCCACCAGCACCGTGCACGCCCCGCAGACGCCGTGCTCGCAGCCCAGGTGGGTGCCGGTCAACCGGCATTCCTCCCGCAGCACGTCGGCGAGGATGCGGCGGGGTTCCACGTCGAGGCGGTGCGTTTCGCCGTTGACGGTCAGGGTGATCCTCATGCGCGGTCTCCGTCCGGCCCGGTGCGGCGGGATCGCAGGTCCCGTGCCGCCTGGTGCAGCGTCCTGGCGACCAGCACCGCGACGGCGTGCCGCTTGTACTCGGTGTCGGCGTACGGCTCCGGCACGGGGGCGGCGTCCTGCTGCGCCGCGATCCCGCCGGCCCGGACGAACGGGTGCCCGTCGGGCAGCCGGTGTCCGCCGACGGGTGCCCAGGCCTCGGCGCCGATCAGCGCCTGCTCGGCGGCGCGGGCCCGCAGCGGCCGGTCGGCGCAGTTGGCCAGCCCGATCCGGGCCTCGGCGACCACCCCCTCCCGCACCGTCAGGGCGGCGGCGACCGCGACCTGGGCGAAGCAGAAGTGCGTACGGCGGTGCTCGGTGAAACCGACCCCGGTGTCGCCGTCGAGCAGCGGGAAGGCCACCGAGGTCAGCAGCTCGTCCGGTCGGCGAGCGGTCAGGTGCGGCCCCTGGAAGTAGTCCCGGGCCGCGACCGTGCGCGTGCCCAGCGGGCCGGACAGCTCGACGTCGGCGTCCAGGGCGGCGCCCACGGCGCACCACTCGGAGGCGGGGTGCGCCCAGGCGAAGCTGCCCGCCATCGTGCCGCGCGAGCGGATGGGAGGGTGGGCGATGTGGACCGCCGCGCGGGCGAACAGCGCGCCGAGCGGGCCGGGGACGGCCCGTGCCGATTCGAACGCGCGGTGTCGTACCAGGGCGCCGACCCGCAGGGTGCCGCCGTCCGGGTCGATCCGGTCGAGTCCCGGGACGCGGTTGATGTCGACCACCAGCCCGGGGCGCACGCGGTGCAGGCGCATGTCGAGGATCAGGCTCTGCCCGCCGGCGAGCACCTGGGCCGTCCCGTCCGCGGAGCTGAGCGCCTCGACGGCCTCGGCCACCGTGCGCGGTACGGCGTAGTCGAAGGCGGCCGGCTTCACCGAGCCGCCTCCACAAGCTTCGGGGCACGGGCCGCCCGCCAGACCACGTCCGGGGTGAGCGGCATCTGCAACAGGTCGGGGTCGGCGATCCGCAGCGCGTCGACCACGGCGTTGACGACCGCGGCCGGAGTGCCGATGCAGCCCGACTCGCCCGCCCCCTTGGCGCCCAGCGGCGTACCCGGGCCCGGGGTGCAGGTGTCCCTGACCTCGATGGCCGGCACTTCGGTGAAGGTCGGCAGCAGGTAGTCCAGCAGCCCGGAGGCCAACAGCGGTACGCCGTCGTCCCGGTGGGGGATCCCCTCGTACAGGGCCTGGCCGATGCCCTGCACCGCCGACCCGAAGGCCTGCCCGCGCACGATCACCGGGTCGAGCTGCACGCCGCAGTCGTCCACGGCCACCACCCGCAGCAGCCGTACGGTGCCCAGTTCGGGATCGACCTCGGCCACCGCCGCGTGGGCGCCGAAGGGGAAGGCCATGCCCGCCTCGAACCGGTCGTCCACCCGCAGCGGCCCGGTCGCCCGCACCAGCTCGGCCAGTTCGATCGCCGGCGAGCCGCCACGGGCGAGGCGCGCGGCGCCGTCGGACCAGTCCACGGCCTCGGTGGGAACGCTCCACAGCCGCGCGGCCCGCTCGCGTGCCTCGTCGAGCAGCAGCTGCGCGGCGTGCCGCAGCATCGCACCGGCCACCTGGGCGGAGCGGCTGCCGAAGGAGCCCATTCCCTCGGGCTGCTCGTCGGTGTCCCCCTCGACCAGCCGGACCCGGCCCGGGTCCACGCCCAGGGCTTCGGCCACCAGCGCGGGGAAGACCGTCTCGTGCCCCTGGCCGGCGGGGGCCGCGCCGCACCGGACGAGGACCGTGCCGTCCGCTGCGGCCTCGACGCCGCCGAACTCGTGGAGCCCGCCCGGCTCCCCGCCGGAGCGTTCCACGTAGCAGGACAGGCCGATGCCCAGCGGCAGGGCGTCAGGGTCCGTTCGGCGCCGGGCCTGTTCGGCCCGCCACCCGGGGTAGTCCAGGGTCTCCAGCGCCAGGTCCAGCGCGGCGGCGTAGTTCCCGCTGTCGTAGCACCGGCCGGTGGGCGTCCGGTACGGGAACCGGTGCGGCGGGATGAAGTTGCGCCGCCTCAATTCGGCTGGGTCGATGGCGAGTTGACGAGCCATCTGGTCCACGGCCCGCTCCAGCGCGATCGCCGCCTCCGGTCGGCCGGCACCGCGGTACGGGTACGTCACCATGGTGTTGGTCAGCACCGAGCGGACGGTCGTGTGCACCTGCGGGGTCGCGTACGGGCCGGTGGCCATCAAGGCGGTCTGCATCGGCAGCCCGGCACCGAGCTGAGGGTAGGCGCCCACCTCGGCTTCAATCTCCAACTCGTAGGCGAGCAGCCGTCCTTCGGCGTCGGCGGCTAGCCGCACCCGCTGGTCCTGCCCCCGGCCCCGGGAGGCGGCCGTCATCGACTCCAGCCGGTCCTCGATCCACCGCACCGGCCGGCCCAGCCGCACCGCCAGGTGGGCGACCACGACGAACTCCGGCCACGCCGCGCTCTTCGACCCGAACGCCCCGCCGGTGTCCGGGACCACCACGCGCACCCGGTCGACCGGCCACCCCAGCAGCGCCGCCAGTTCGCGCCGCAGCCGGTGCGGCATCTGGTGCCCCGACCACACCGTCAGCCGGTCCCCTTCGGGTACGGCGAGGATTGTTCGGCACTCCATCGGGGACGGCAGCAGGAGCTGCTGGCGGTAGCGGCCCTCCACCACCACCGCGGCCCGCCGCCACACCGAATCGTCGATCGGCCGCCCGGCCTCCCCGCGGAAGACGGTGTTGCTCAGACCGTCGAACAACCGGACCGAGTCCGTCGCCGCCGCGCCCGCGGTGACTGCTGCGGGCAGCGGGTCGACCCGGACGGACACCGCCGCCGCCCCGTCCTCGGCCCGGTAACGGTCCTCGCCCAGCACCACCGCCACCGCCTCGCCCACGTACCGCACCCGGTCCCTCGCCAGCGCCGGCCACTCCCGGCCTGCCACGGCCTCCTCCGTGGACAGTCCGGCCAACAACGTGTACGGCACCGCCGGAAGCCCCCGAAAGCCGGAGGCCGCCGTCCCGGGCGGGCCCGGCTCCGACAGATCCGCGCCGGACCAGGCCCCCACCACTCCCGGCACCTCCCGGGCGGCAGCGCAGTCCACCCCGCGCAGCACACCGTGGGCCACGCCGCTGCGCACGAACGCCGCGTCCAGGCACCCGGGCACCTCGATGTCGGCGACGAAGCGGCCCCGACCGGTGAGCAGCCGTTCGTCCTCGCGCCTGGTCCACTGCTCCACGACTGCACCTCCGTGACTCGTACCGCTCACAGGGGAGTTGGCCGCCGCGCCACGGTGTGCGGGCGCCAACGGCCGTACCCGCGCGGGCGCACGTGAGGAATCCCACCGTAGGGGCCGCCCACCTTGGTGCGCGGGCAACACGCGGACCGGTCCCTACCCGCTTCCGGTCGACGGGAACCCCACGGCCCTGTCCACAGGCGCGTTCGGTTCCGGGGCCGTGTCCACGGCGGGCAACTCCGAGGGCCGGCGGGGCGAAGTCGCTCAGTGCACGGTCAGCAGGATGCAGCCGTCGCCGCCCCGGGCGCCGGCGTACCCGTGTCCTCCCCAGCTGCCACCGCCACCGCCGCCGCCACCTGCCCCGATGAAGAACAGCTCGTGATCGCGGGTGCCGGGAGGCAGGACGCAGCCGTAGTCACCCGGCGTGTGGTACGCGGTGGTCCCCTTGGCGCAGTACGTCACCGACGGCTGCGCGGCGGCGTCCGAGGCCGCCACGCCGCCCATGACGAGCGCGAGGACAGAACCGCAGATCACGGCTGCCCCATGGATCCTGATCACGAGATGAACCCTTCTCTCCTTCTTCGTGCGAACCCGGCTCGACGATGCCGTGCCGGCGGTGTTTCCGTACGGACCCGGTCGTTCGCCGGGACGATGGCCCTTCACCCGGCCGAGGGCGCCGGGGCTGCCTTCCCCGCCTGGCCGGCCTCCTGGTCCGTGCGCCTGACGGCCTCGGCGTCCGGTGTGGGGGTCAGGGGCACCCTGGTGTCCACGAAGACGACCTCGCTGTCGATGCGGTCGCCCGGCTTGCGTTCCTTGGCCAGCTGTTCCTGGAGTTCGGCGGGCAGGCCGTGGTGCAGGCCCTGCGGGACGAGGGACATGGTGGCCGGGGCGACGGGCACGCCGAGCACGGTTCCGTTGTGGAAGAACGTGAACTCGTCGTAGTCCGCGTTGCGGTGGTAGGGCGGGAAGGGTTCCGAGTCGGGAGCCGATTCGAAGGGGCGGGGCAGGAAGTTGCCCACCATGAAGGTGGATGTGGCGAAGACGGCGTAGGCGGACGGCATGACGTGGATGCGGTCGCTCATCACCGGCCGGTAGTCGCGGATGTTCATCTTGAACGGGAACAGGTCGCCCGACCATCCTTCGACGTCGATCGGGTCGGAGTCGAAGACGATGGTGGCGCGCTCGCCGCGGAGCTTGACCCGGACCGGCCACTGCCCGTCCTCGTCGCGCCCGTCGCCCAGCTCGTCCAGGGCCGGGGAGGGCACGTACAGCAGCCCGGGGTCGAAGGGGGCGCGGCGGCCGAACGCGCCGGTGTCGGCGAAGCCCAGTTCCTCGGTCGACTCGATGACGAGGAAGTAGTTCTCCGGCCCGGCCGGGCGGATGCGGTAGGTGACGCCCTTGGGCACCAGGACGTAGTCGCCGGGCTCGTAGGGGATGGGTCCGAACTCGGTGTAGAAGGTGCCGGTGCCCTCGTGCACGAAGTACAGCTCGTCCCCGTCGGTGTTGCGCGCCGAGTAGGGCATGTTCGCGCTGCGCCGGCTGACGTGGAGGGACAGGTGGGGGTTGTGGAACAGCCGCAGCGGGACTCCGCCGGCACTGCCGCGGTCGGTGGGCTCCAGCAACCGCCCGTCGTAGTTGCGGTTTCCCGCGCTCTCCTCCGCGTGCCTCCATGCGGTCGGCTCGCTGCGCCGGTACAGGTAGGCGTCGCGTCCTTCGAAGCCCTGCCGCGTGAGCATGTCCTCGTACAGGCCGCCCAGTTCGCGCCGTCCGGTCACGGCCTGGCGCAGTACCCTTCCCCGGCTGTGGTGAATCCAGGATCGCATCGGCCTGATGTCCATCTGCCGTTTCCCTTCCGCTCCGTCGGACTTGCTTCCCCGACGATGCGCGATGACGTCCCGTACAGGAACGCCGTGGGGATACCCGTACCAGCAGGGAGACGTTGCGGTTCATCCGGTGCCGAGGAGGGAGGCGAAGGCCGCGGCGGTCTCCTCGTCGCCCGGCAGCCACAACTGCAGCCAGTGGTTGGCCTCGCCGACGAACAGGACCTCCACGCGCATGTTGAGGTCTCCGGCCTCGGGGTGCCGGACGCGATTGCTGATGGGCCGCCGGGCGGCGACCGTGTGGGCCGCCCAACGGGCCGCGAACTCGGGAACGGCACGCACGTCGTCGACCAGGTCCTTGAACGCGCAGTCGGAGCCCCAGTCGGGCTCGGCGGCCCGCAGCCAGCCGACCGCCCCGTCCGCCGTCGCCGCCCAGGCCGCCTCATCAAGGATCCGGCGCGCCATGGGGTGCAGGAAGTGGTAGCGGATGAGATTGGGCGGGGTCTTGTCCAGCACACCCATCGGCGTCGCCATCACCTCCCACGACCGGTTCCAGGCCACGACGTCGTAGACCGGCCCGAGCAGGCACGCCGGGCTCGGGTCCAGACGGTCCAGGAGGTCGCGCACGCCGGGGCGCGGATCCTCACCCACCGGCGGGGGAGCGGGAAGGAGCGGGGCGCTGTGCTGCCGCATCGCCAGCATCGCCAGGTGCTGCTTCTCCTCGACGGACAGGCGCAACGCGTCGGCGAGCGCCGCGAGCACCGCACCGGACGGATTGGTGTCCCGGCCCTGCTCAAGGCGTTCGAGATACTCGACGCTCAACCCGGCGAGCGTGGCCAGCTCCCCGCGGCGCAGCCCCGGCGTGCGCCGCCGGCCATGAGAGGCCAGGCCCACCTGCTCCGGCTTGAGCCGCTCCCGGCGTGAACGCAGAAACGCGGCCAAACTGCTCTCGTCGGTTGTCATACGAGCGAAACTCCTCTGAATCCGGCCCGCCGGGAGCGAGGGAGCCCCACAGCGCGGCGGGCTGCCTGCAAGGACAGCGGAAACGCCTCAGGGGCCGCTGGAGAGCCCACCCGCGCCGGTGGACACCTGCGCCTGACCGGGAAGCCCGAAGGCCCGAACCCTCACCCTTCAACGAGGTGCGCCGTCAGACGGTGTCCGGGGCGCGGTCCTGGTTCTACCGCAGGGCGCGGAGTGGATCGAGGTGGTCCGCATCGACCCTGCCCCACATGCACGCTTGCACCTACGTCCTGAAGCAGGACCTCGCTGTTCAACTGTCACTCGGACGACGGTTCACAGCCGAACATCGCGTCCGGCACGTTCACCGCGAACGGCGCCGGAACGGGCGACTGCAACGGGACCGTGACGGGGGCCGGCACCGCCGTGATCACCTGGCTGGGCGCGAACGGCAACACCCTGGGCACCTCCAACATCGGCACCAACGGCATGTAGGAGGGCCAGAGCGACGCGAAGGACAACGCGGTCACGTCCCACGCTTCGGCTTCGTCGCGCACCGCCTGGTCACACCAGCCGGGAGAGCCGCCCGGCGTCCCCGTCCCTACTTGTTCGGGACGCCATCCCGGTCCGCGCCGTCCACACCCTGAGCCCGGCACGGCCGCCGTCCGCTGGTTCAGCCACCGCGATCCGGGAGCCGCGCTGCCGGCGCTTCGTGTGGCCGGGCGTGGCCGGGGTGGCTACCAGGTGATCAGGATGTAGCCGTTGCCTCCGGGGTCTGCGGAGGCGTTCTGGGCGTTGGCGCCGCCGTTGCCGGGCTGGTCGTCGGGGCCGGGCGGGTTCTGGCCGCCGTCGCCGCCTCTGCCACCGCTGCCACCGCCGGTGCCGTTGGTGCCGGCGCCGCCCTGTCCGGTGTCGGCGGGCGGAGTGACGCCGGTGGGCAGGGTGATCGTCGCGGGGGTCCCGCCCGTGCCGCCGCTGCCGCCCGTGCCGCCGAGCGATCCTGCTCCGCCGCCGCCCGGGCCGCCGATGGGGACCGCGTTGGCGCCGCGGCCGCCGTTGCCGGCATCGGCGCTGGCCGTACCGCCCAGGCCGGATCCGCTGGAGTGGCCGGCGGTTTCGACGAACGGGGCTCCGCGTCCGCAGCCGGTCGACTGCGGACGGCCGCCCGCGACCGAGACCCCGCCGGTCCCGCCCGCGGCGCCGCTCCCACCCGCGCCGCCCGCTCCGCCGAGCGATCCGGTGGAGGCTTCTCCGCCAGTGCCTCCGCTCCCGCCCCGGCCCGCGCCGCCGACCACCCCGGCGTCACCTCCGTTGGCGTTCGCCTTGATCTTCGCCCCGGAAAGACTGATGAGGGCGGTGTACTCACCGACGGATGGCCTCGTGGCGGCGGTGCCCGCGCTGCCGGCGGCGCCGGGCCTGGCCGGCTTGAGGGTGGCACCGGCCGCACCGCCTCCGCCGCCGGTGCCGCCCCCGCCCTGGTCCCGCGGGGCGCCGCCCGCGCCGACGCGGATCAGGAACTGCTCGCCCGGGGTGACCGGAACGGCGGTGCACACCAGGGACGCTCCGCCTCCTCCGCCGCTGCCCCCGCCTCCTCCTCCGCCGCCGGCCCCGCCTCCGCCGCCCCCGCCAGTGGCGTCGCCGAGGAAGGTCCAGTTCCCGCCCCCGCCGCCGCCTCCGCCGCCGCCACCTCCCCCGCCGGGCGCGCCGCCGCCGCCCGCGCCGAGCAGGTACAGGTCCAGCGAGGTGACACCTGCGGGCACCCTGAAGCTGTTGAGGCCCGTCCGGGTGAATTCCTGCCGGCCGTGGGGCTGGTCGGTCAGCGCGAGGGGCCCGCCTGCGCTGGGGGCGGAGTGAGCGGGGGCGCCGGCGCCGAGCAGGCAGCACAGCGCCACGGGCACACCGAGCAGCGCACGCCGACAGCGCGGCGCGGACACCGGCAGAGCGGCCGGGACGACGGGAAGCGGTGAACGAGTGGCACCGCAGACGGGTCCACGCGGAGCGTTGGATCTCATGGCAAGATCGTGTGCGATCTTCGGGTGCGGCGCCAGCGCGCCACCTCCGAACGGCCCAGGACGACGCAGCACGCGAACCACCCCGCAGCTCAGGCGCCCCGGCCACCGCCGAGGACTTCCTCAGAACCGAGCCGAGCAGCCCCGGCGACATCGGTGAAGCCCAGGTCGGCGATCGCCAGGTCGACATGGGCGGCACGGATCGGACGATGAGTCAGGGCGTGACGGGTTCAACTCGGTTGGGACGGAGCGCTTCCACCGCACTCAGGTGTTCCCCCCTCAAGGTCTGACCACCACCGCCTCACCTGTACGACCCATGTGCCACCCTGTCACCCCGGGCAGTGGCGAACGACATCGGATCGAGGCGGCCGCGAAGGCCGGTCAGAAGTCCGAGATCACCCCATGCCCCTCTCGTAGGCATCTCGGCCGAACCCCTACCACCCCGGCCCGGGATGCCCGCCAACCCCAGGACGGCGAAGGAGAGTGCCAGGCTGGCTCCGGCGACGGCAAGGGGCAGCAGGGCGGCCGTCAGACTGCGGATGAAGAGCAGCAGCAGGATGAACAAAGCTGGGAAGAGCCAGAGTTCGGCGCGCGTGAGTTCCTCGTCCAGGGCGTGGTCGAGGTCGGACTGGAACGGGGCCCAGGTCGGGGCCGCAGCACGGGCCGTGGTAACTCGGCCAGGAGGTCTTCGAACCGGGTGGCGTGCGGCAATCAGCCGGCGTTGGGCTGGACGGCGCTCGACTTCGCCGACACGAGGGCGGCTTGGCCGCCGTGGCTGGCCCTGCTACTCGGTACAGGAGAGGCCGGTGACCAGGTCGCTGGAGACGGCCTCCCCGGCGACGCCGGCGACCGGGACGCAGGTGAGGGTGACCTGGTCGGAGCGGCGGACGATGGTGAAGGTGGTGCTGATCGTCCCGGAATCGGGAGCGCCGCCGGACGGGACGCAGTTGAGCACCCCCTCGCCCAGGGGGCCGACAGCGGTCACGTCGTCGCAGGCGTAGGAGGGCGTGGCGGCGTAGGCGGGAGCGACGGCGAGGGAGAGCATGGCGGCGCCTGCCGCAGCGGCGGCCACGGTGACGGCGGCGGCCCGCCGTACTCGGCGGTGGACAGAGAAGGAGAACAACGTTGGCCTCCTGGCCTGTAGGTCCGTGAGGACGATGATGATGACGAGGGCCCGGCCGAGATGACAGCGGGTCGTCGCTCACAGGATCACCGCTGCGCTCATCGCGCGCCACTGTACTGGGGCCCTCCACCACGGCGGCTGCTCCGTTGGGCGATTGGGGGATCGATGCGGCGATCCCGGTGGTGCGGAGGCGGCCCGGGGGCCGTGGTAGGCGGTGGTCGTGGCAGGCCGGGGTGTGGTGTGCCCGCAGGGCGCATGCGGGGCCGCGTCGCTGTCCGCGCTGCGGCGCGCCGTCGTTGTGCGCTCCCTCCACGCCGACGTTCCGTGTCATCGTAAGTGCACAAAGCAGATTGAGGTTCCCTCGTCCGGAGGTTCGATGAACGCCGTTCCGTCCCGATTCGCGCTCTCCCGTCTCGTCGGCCTGGCCGGGGCCATGGCGATGGCCTGTGGGCTCCTGCTGGCCCCGGCCGGCGCACCGGCTCACGCTCAAGGGCTGCTGGACGTGCAGTGCGAGGGCACGTTCACCAGCGAGTACACCCCCGTGCTGACCGACCGGCCGCAGGACGTCAGCATCGCCAACCAGAACTCCTACGCGACGTGCGAGGCGGGTCTTCCCGGGACGAGCGCGACCACGAGCGCTGAGCCGGGCGAGACCTGTGTCAACCTGCTCCACGCTCTGGCCCCGTTCGACGAGACCATCACCTGGAGCGACCAGAGCACCAGCGCCGTGCATTGGACCTCCGTGGAGGACACCGGCGGCGCCGCCACCTTGACCGGCACCGTCACCGCCGGTCGCTACACGGGCGACACCGCCGAGAAGATCCTGGAAGCCACCGACATCACCGGCACCAACCCCGAACTGTGCCCGCTCGGGGACGGCACCATCTCGGGGGCCAGCGGCCTCGTCACTCTCACCCTGACCTCACTGTGACAAAGCCCAGCCCAGCCCAGTCCAGACCTGAGATCGAGAAGCCGTTGCGCCTCCGGCGCGGCTCGTGGGTGACGAATCCATCGGAGCGTCAGGATGCGGGACGCGGGACGCGGGACGCGGGAGGCGGGGGTGCGATGGTTCGATGCCGGCGAGCCGCGCTTCGACGACTGCCTCCAGGGCGCAGGCGTAGCCGTCGTGTTCGGTCTCGATCCGGAAATCGGCTGTGACCGTGTCCATCGCGGCCGTCCCGATCCTGGCGGTGGCCGGCGCCGCGCGGCGGCGCTGGAACCGGCGCCTCCCTTCTGGTCCGGGTGACGGTGGTGGTGCGTCTGCCCGGGGCACACGTGCTCACCGTGTCGGGTACAGCGATGGCAGGTCATGTGGTGGTGGATCAGGTGATCCGTCGACGGATGTGTGCCGTCGGAGAGCGGTTCACTTCGACCAGAGATACGGAGGATGTGTCATGGCAGGGTCGGCAGAGGGTGCCGCGAGGCTGCGGTGGGTTGTCGCGGGTGTTCCCCTCGGGTTGGGGTGCCTGTTGGGGGGCGGTGTGCCTCCCGCTGTGGCGGCCCCGGTCGGCGAGGCTTCCGCGGTTGCGGTCCGAGCGTCGGGGCAGGGGCAGCAGGAGTACACCACGCCCGGGCGGTACCGCTTCCGGGTGCCGGCGGGGGTGACCGCCGTGACCGCGTACGTGGTCGCCGGGGGCGGTGCCGGTGGCGTCGGCGGCGGTGGGGGAGCCGGTGGTGGTGGGGGCGGCGGGGGGAGCTACTTCGTGGGCCCTGCGGCCGGTGGCGGTGGGGGCGGGGGAGCCGGTGGCGGTGGAGGTGCCGGTGGCGGGGGCGGTGGCGGGGGTGCGTTCGTGTCCTGCACGCTCGCTGTCCAAGCCGGAGAGCAACTCGTGGTCCTCGTCGGAAGCCCCGGGACGCTGCTGCGCCAGGGTACGGGCGGTGCCGGAGGGTCCGGGGGAAGGGCCGATTCCCTCTTCTCTCCCGGTACGAGCGGCACCGCGGGCACGGCGGGCACCAGTACGTTCTCTGGCAACTACCCGGGCGGACCGTCCTTCGTCTCCGCCCTGACCAGCAAGGGACGCGCCGCGGCGCTCGGCGGGCAGCCGGGCGGAACGGGTGGCAGCGGCGGGGGTGGCGGCGGCGGTGGCCGGGGCGAGCGGGCAGGCGGCTCCGCCGGTGGCGTCGGCGGGCTGGGCGGTGCCGGAGTCCCGGGCGGCAGTGGCGGCGCCGGAGCAGCGGGCGGCAGGGTCAATGCCTGCACGGGTTCCAGCCCCGTCCTGGCCGATGGCGGCGGCGGCGCCTACGGCCGGGGCGGCCAGTCCAGTTCGGCCGCGCGAGCCGGTGGCACCGGCAGCGCCGGCCGCGTGGGGAGCGGCGGCTCATCCACGGGCGGGGGGAGCGGCGGTACCGGTGGTCAGGGCGGTGCGCCCGGCCAGTCCTCCGTGGCCCTGCCCGTCACCCTTCCCGCCGGTGTCGGTCAGGGCGGTTCCGGCCTTGACGGCGCGGGCGGCGGAGCCGGAGGCGGTGGAGGACACGGAGGCGGCCCCGACCCCAGCCCCGATAGCCAGGGCGGTCAGAACGGCACCGACGGAGGGGCCCCGGCCACCAGTGGCCACAACGGCGGACCCGGCTACGTCCTGCTCACCTGGTAGCGAGCCGCCCACAGAGGTGGTCAGGCCCCCGCCTCCGATGAGAAGCACACCGGCTACTGCGGATGCCCGGCGACGGTGGCGGTGTGGTGGGCGGCGGTCGATGCTCAAAGCGGGGCCGGTGCCAGGGCCGTGGCGGCGTGGGTCGTCCCCTTGCACGTTTCCGCGTCAACGGACCCGAGAGGCAGGACGACGTCATGGCCGGACAGAGTGGAGAGCCCTCTCGTTTGCGGCGGGCAGCGGTGGGCGTACCGGCGTTGGCGGGTGGCCTGGTGATGATGACCGGTGTGTTTCCGGCCTCGGCGGTCGCCGCGGGCGGGACGCTCCCGCGCATAGCGCAGCCCTCCGGGCAGAAGGAGTTCACCCGACCGGGAGATTTCGGTTTCTATGTCCCGGCGGGGGTGACGTCGCTGACTGTCTATGTGGTGGCGGGCGGCGGCCCCGGCGGTGTGGCCGGTGGGGGCGGTGGAGGTGGTGGCGGCGGTGGTGGCGGGAGCTACACGTTGGGGCCCGCCGCTGGTGGTGGCGGGGGTGGTGGTGCCGGTGGCGGGGGTGGTGGCGGCGGTGGGGGTGGCGGCGGCGGGTCCTTCGTGTCGTGCACGCTCGCCGTGAAACCGGGAGAGGAGATCTATGGCACCGTCGGGCGGCCGGGGAGCATCGTCAGCGGGGGGAAGGGCGGCGGCGCGGGGTCGGGCGGTAGGGCGGACTCCCTGTTCTCGCCCGGGCAGGACGGTACCCGGGGCGGGGCAGGGAGTACCGCCTACACCGGGAACATCCAGGGCGGGCAGTCGGTGGTCTACGCCCTGGTGAGCAGGGGACTCGCGGAGGCGGTCGGCGGCGCGGTGGGTGGAGCCGGCTCCGGGGGCGGCGGCGGAGGCGAGGGCCTTCGCGGTGAGCGGGCCGCCGGCACCAAGGGCGGCGTCGGAGGGCTGGGAGGCGGCCTCGCGGCGGGCGGCAGCGGCGGAGGTGGGGCAGCCGGCGGCAAGGCCAACCGCTGCACCGGGACCGGGGCCGTCCTGGTGGGCGGCAACGGGGGCAGTTCCGGTCAGGCCGGGACATCCAGCCGTGCGGCGTCGGCGGGCGGCACCGGGATCGCAGGTTCGGTGGGCAGCGGCGGCCCGGCGAGCCAGGGCGGAGTCGAGGGTTCCGGTGGGTCGGGCGGCGCAGCGGCGCAGCCTCCCGCTTCCCTGCCGATCACTCTGCCTGCGGGCGTCGGCCAGGGCGGCACCGGGGCTCCCGGCGGCGCGGGCGGTGCGGGCGGCAAGGGCGGCAACGGCGGAGGGCCGGTCCCCAGTCCCGGAAGCCAGGCCGGCACCGACGGCACGGCAGGCCTGTCCCCAGCCGCAAGCGGCGGCAACGGCGGACCCGGTTACGTCCTGATCACCTGGTAGGTAGTCGAGGGCCCCGTCATGCGGCGCGGGTCGGCCTGGACCGTGTGTGCAGCCGTCCCTGACGAGATCCTCCCGAACACGCCCGATGGCGCACCCGATACCACGAGTTCGCCTCGGTTCGCACCGTGCCGCCGACAATCCGCTCTCCGAAAGGGTGCCTCGACATGTCTGTACCGCTTCTACCCACGGTTTCCCGTGCTCCCCTGCACGGCGCACCGAGTTCCTCGGTCACCCACCGACCGCCGGCGCGAGGCCCGGTGGGGTCGCGCCGCCGCTCGCGCCTGCGGGTGTCCGTCGGCCTCGGCGCCATGCTGCTGGGGGCGGCGGTGTCCCCGTCCGCGGCAGCGTCTGCGCCGGCCGCGTCTACGGCGGCGCCGGCTGCGGCCGGGCGGCAGGAGTACACCGAGCCCGGAATCTACTACTTCGCCGTCCCTGCCGGGGTGACGTCGATGACCATCTACCTGGTCGGCGCCGGCGGCCCCGGCGGGGTGGGTGCCGGCGGTGGCGGCGGCGGAGGCGGCGGGGGCGGCGGGAGCTACTTCATCGGGCCCGCCGACGGGGGTGGGGGTGGCGGCGGCGCCGGCGGCGCAGGGGGCGGCGGTGGCGGTGGCGGCGGAGGTGGGGCGTTCGTGTCGTGCGTGGTGCCCGTCGACCCGGGCGAGCGGCTGGTCCTCGCGGTCGTTGCCGGAGCGGATCCCACGGGCGTGGGCACCGGCGGGAGCGGCGGTTCCGGCGGGCGGGCCGATGCCACGTTCACCCCGGGCACCGCCGGTGGAGGCGGGGGTACCGGCACAAGCGGTTCGCAGGGCTCCGCCAACAGCGGCGCGACCTCGGTCTGGGGACGTCACGTCCGTGCGGATGCACTGCCCGGAACGTTCGGCGGGGCGGGCGGTCCCGGAGGCGGGGGTGGCGGCGGGAAGCCCGGCGAACGCGCCGGCGGGACCCGGGGCGGAGTCGGCGGTCTGGGCGGAGCCGGGGCTCGGGGCGGGGCGGGCGGCGCGGGAGCCGCTGGCGGCCCCGCCGTCAGCGGCGGCCTGTTCCCGTCGAGGAACACGTGCAGGGGGACCGATGCCATCGGCTCCCCCGGCGCCCCCGGAACAGTCGGCGGGAGCGCCGGATCCACCTCCGATGCCCGCGCCGGCGGAACAGGCCTCCAGGGCCGTGAGGGTGACGGGGGTGCCGCATCGCAGGGGAGCTCCGGCGGCGGCGGCGGAACCGGCGGCGCGCCCGGACAGGCGACCGTACCCCTGCCCGCCGGCACCGGCCGGGGCGGTAACGGCCTGAGTGGCGCGGACGGGGGTGCGGGCGGCGTGGGCGGCCACGGCGGCGGCGTCACCCCCAGCCCCGAGGACACACCCGGCCAGGCCGGCGCCAGCGGCCGGAATCCGGCCGGCACCGGCAACGAAGGCGGCCCCGGCTACGTCCTCCTCACCTGGTAACCCACCCACGCACGACCGACTCGGCGGCGGCGCCTGCCAAGGTCCGGCTCAGACAACCTTGATGCCGAGTCGGAAACCTTGGTGGGCCGTCGGCCGAGGAGCCCGGCGCCGGCGGCGTCAGCGGGTTGCGGCCGTGACACCAGGCGCGAGCCGGGAACCGGCGAAGATCGGCTGACCACCAACGGCTCCGACTCGACGGCCCTCCGCCCCGGGCCCCGGGACCTGCCCGGCGGCCGCCTGGGCCGGCCGACGGAGGTCGCCGCCCTCGTGGCCTACTTGGCGAGCGAGGACGCCGGCTACGTCACCGGCGCCACGTTCGACATCAACGGCGGGACACACATGCGCTGACGGGCGGCTTGCAGCGGCACTGTGCGGTGCCGTGAGTCACAGGGTGGAGACGTTCACGGGTTTGCGGGCGCGGCAGTTCGGGGGTCTGGTACGGGTGGCGCGTGAGCGCGGCGGCAACGGGCCCGCGCACGGCTGCGGAGGATGCGCAGCGGCTTCACGCGTGCGAAGCTTCGCTTCGCCGGTGCCCGGTTCGGCGCCCGTCCGACTACCGCACAGGAGCAGTGCCCGCATGCCACCGTCGACACCGAACGACAGTCCTCGACCCGCGACGGACACCTGGGAGCAGGTCCACGCCGAACGGGCAGCCCTGGCCGCCGACCTGGCGGGACTGGACGAGGGGCAGTGGGCCACCCGGTCCCTCTGCGACCGGTTCACCGTCCGCGAGGTGCTCGCGCACATGACCGCCGGGGCGAGCCTCGGCCCGGTGCGGTGGATGGCGGGTGTGGTCCGCTGTCGCTTCGACTTCGACCGGCAGGTTGCCCTGCGGCTGGCCGAGCACATGGGCGCCGCTCCGGCCGAGACGCTCGCGCGGTTCCGCCAGGTGATCACCAGCACGACCAAGCCGCCCCTGCCGAGAGTGGCGATGCTCGGGGAGACCGTCGTGCATGCGGAGGACATCCGCCGACCGCTCGGTATCGAGCGCGACTACCCGGTTGACGTCCTGACCGCCCTGGCCGCCTACTACCAGGGCTCCGACCTGCCCGTCCTCTCCAAGAAGCGTGCCGCAGGCCTGCGGCTGGCGGCCACCGACGGCCCCTTCGTCGCCGGTGACGGCCCACGGGTGTCCGGCACCACCCTGGCCCTGGTCATGGCGATGGCCGGCCGCGCGCCCTACTGCGACCAACTCGACGGCGAAGGGGCCGTCGTCCTGCGCGAGCGCCAGGCGACAGCCTGAGGCCGCACCTTTTGCCGTCACGGCGTGTTCCGTGATCAATCAGTGTTCGGACGTCCAGCGTTTCACCCGCTCGATCACACCGTCCGGGTCGGAGACGGTCGAGTGGACGGTGAACTCGGCGTACCCGGGATCGTCGATCGGCAGCGCGGGCAACGGATGCTCGCGCAGCCGCGCGACGAGGTACCCCGCAGCCGGCAGGTCACGGGACTTCTCCTCGTCGACATCGGCCTTGTCCGCGTGCCAGTAGGACCCGTCGTACTCCACGGCGAGCTTCCGGCCGCCGGAGAGTTCGACCGTGATGTCGACGTGCCAGACGCTGCGCCGGACGAACGCGGCATGGCGTACGGCCTGACCGGACGATGCTCTGCCGAACGCGCGTTCGGCGGCCGCGTGGTGGTCGAGCTCGATCCGGGACTTGCCGTGTTCCCTGCACTCGGGGCACCCGCTGCCGGCCGCGCGGGAGGCTAGGGGTGTCTGCCACACGTGCGCGGGGTCGGCGGTGCAGACCCATGTCGGGACGAAGGCCGTCTGACCGCTGGGGCGCACGTGCCAGGCCGAGAGCGGGTTCACGGACGACCACTCGGCGGCGAGTTCCGGGAAGTGGAACGCGAGCGAGTCGAGGATCGTGCGGCATTCGGGGCAGCGCAGGCGCTGCCCCTTGTCCCGCTGCTCCGGCGTGTCCTGCCACTCGTGGTCGCAGCAGGGGTCCTGCCCTGCCACCACACCGTTCTGCGTGACCCGGGGGAGAGCTTGGCCAGGCTGATGCGGCCGTTGCGGGTCGGGTGCCACTGGGAAGCGATCTCCGGACCGATCCTGAACGGGGCGGGTTCGACGGCGACGGCTTCCAGGGTTTCCAGCCGGGCGGTGCGGCTCTCCTGGCTCCGGCAGGAGGGGCAGCCCGAGTGCAGGTAGGTGTACGGGGATATTCGCGGGTGGTGCCCCTGCGGACAACGGAGGGGTCGTTGCAACAGTGCTGGTCGCAGCCATCAACGAATGGCTGGGACCAGCACTTTCGAAACGCGCCCCAGCAGTGATCACAGCGCAGGACTGTGTGACGAGCTCTCAGGTCTCCGTTCCCCGGGCTACTACGCCAAGAGCCCTGCTCCGCCTTCGTCTTCTGCCTCCTCGCCGGCTACGGGATGATGACGCCTGCGTTGGCGGTGGAGGGCAGCAGGCCGGCGGTGCCGGCGAAGGCGGCGGTGTAGCCGTCGTTGGCGAGGATCAGCGGGAAGGTGATCGCCTCGGAAAGCTGGGCGGTGCCTTCGGCGTTGGTGATGGCGGTGCCCAGGGTCCGGTTGCCGGTGCTGAAGGTGATGGTCTGGCCGGGCACCGGCAGTCCGGTGACGAGGTCGACCAGGGTGGCGTTGAGGAACGGGTAGAACACTTGCGGCGGGAACAGCTTGGCCAGCGCCGGGGTCGCGGTCAGCGAGGTGGCGTCGGCCAAGTAGGTGAAGCCGTTGACCAGACTGGCGGTGCCACTGGGGGTGGCGACGGTGACGGTGGCCGGTCCGGCCGCCCCGGGCGGGGTGGTGGCGGTGATCTGCGTGCCCGCGGCATTGACGATGACGTTGGTGGCGGGGTTGCCGCCGATGGTGACGCTGGCGCCGGTCAGGTTGGTACCGGTGATGGTCACCACGGTGCCGCCGGTGGTGGATCCGTGGTTGGGACTGATGCCGCTCAGCGTGGGCGCGCCCTGAAAGACGCTAACGCTGTTCGACCCGAAGTTGGCGACATAGACCTTGCTGTTGGGGGCGACCGCCACGTCGATCGGCTCGGTGCCGACGGGGATGGCGGCGCCCACCACGGTGTTGGTGCTGGTGTCGATCACCGTCACGTTGTTGGCCCCGAGGTTGGCCGTGTAGACGATGCCGTTGGTGGCGGCCGCGATTCCCCAAGGGCTGGAGCCGACGGGGATGCTGGGGACCAGGACGGTGTTGGTGGTGGTGTCGATGACCGTCACGTTGCTGGATGCGATGTTGGCGACGTAGGCGTTGCCGTTGGGGGCGATCGCGATGAAGTTCGGCTGGGTGCCGACGGGGATGGCGGCGCCCACCACGGTGTTGGTGCTGGTGTCGATCACCGTGACGTTGTTCGACCCTCGGTTGGCGACATAGGCGTTGCCGTTGGGTGCGACGGCCATTCCGACCGGGTTGGAGCCGACGGCGATGGGCCCGCCCGTAACGGTGTTGGTGGTGGTGTTGATCAGGGACACGCTGTTCGCGAAGAACTGGCTGACATAGACGTTGCCGCTGGGAACGACCACCGCCGCGGCCGGACCGCCGGACAGCGGGATCGGGGCGCCCACGAGCGTGTTGGTGGCGGTGTTCAGCACCGACACGTTGGCCGAGCCGTTGTTGGGGATGTAGGCGTTGCCGTTGGGGGCGACCGTCAGCCAGCTCGGGGTGGTGCCGCCTTCGGGGATGCTCGCGATGGTGACGGTGTCGGTGCTGGTGTCGATCAGCGTCACAGTGTTCGAGCCGCTGTTGGTGACGTAGAGGTCACCGCTGGGGGTGAACGCCAGCCCGACAGGACTGGTGCCGACAGCGATCGTAGGGTCTTCGGGGCCTGCCGCCGCCACCTGGCCGGTGGGGGCGTGGCCAACAGGGCTGGGGATCGGCAGCAGTTCCTGCGCTGCTATCTGAACGTCCGTACTCATGCGGACCCCTTCGGTGGGGGCTGCCCTCGTCCCGTCGAGCCGTCGTGTAGAAATCGTCCAGGACCGCAGATCCCGCCCTGGGGCACATCGACGACTGACCGCACACTGGGCATAGCCACGGGCCGCTCACCCTGAGGAGGGATAGGCAGCCCGGCGGTTGAATTAACCCTTTCATCCCCGCAACGCCGTTGGGTGAAACGCCACTTCGTACCGAAAGCGCGGCATTCTCACAGAAACCATCGGCCCGATCCTCGCCTTGACCGTCACCGCTGCGAGCCGGCCCGAGAGCGTCCGTTCGAGTTCATTTGTGATCGAACTTCACAGGGAACTGGAGGTGGCCTATGGCGAACTTCTCGCCCAGCGAGGGCGTTCTGCGAACCTTTGTCGGATTTCAGCTTGAGTTGGGGGCAGGTGGCGCCACTGGCAGCCGGTACGGGCCTGGTAAAGGATCGCCCGGGTAGGCCCTGCCCTCGCCCATGCCCACAGCAGGCCGCATCCCCGATGGACGTCAACCCTCGTAAGCATAAGGCGAGTTCGAAACAACGGATGAAACAATCAGACTTTCACAGGACTCCCTCTCGGCGGCAACCACTGAACTCCGGCGCGGTCATGAGCCAGGACACGGTAGTTGGAACCAGTAGGACCAGGCGAGCTGGCGTCTTCTGATCAGCGGGACGTGATTGTTGGCACCGGGTGGTCACGCTTCTTGCGACCAGTCGTGAGATGTGTCCGCTCCGCCGGCCGCGCGTAGCCGTACCCGGTGACGCTGGAGGTCGACCTCGGCTACGTTCACCGTGATCAGCTCGCCTTCATCGACAAGCAGATCCGGAGTCTCGACCGGTTCGCCGGTCAGCTCAGAGAGATGAGGGAATCCCACAACGTCGGGATCAAGCTGCGCGAACACGCCAAAGGGAATGATCTCGGCTTTCTCCCCTTCGGCATCTACGAGCTGCACGAGGACATCCGCTCCGTCGAACCCGGTGACCTTCACCGTTCTCATGGCCCCCGGCCGGAGCTGGTTGATCAAGGACTGCATACGAGGGGCAGGGGCCGGCTCGGACATGGAGGTGAGCTTAGTCGGCGCCGGCCGCACCGGTTTCAACTCTCGTGAGCAGACCCCACTCAACGCGTCGCTGGCTCAGGCGACTCAGCGTGGCGAGACCAGGGCGCCGCCACCTGTCGGTTCCAACCGCCAGGTACCGGTTCCAGTCACACGAGCCCGGCAACGGTGACGGTACGGGGGTCCTCGTCGTTGGCTGGAGGTCTGTCGCGCGCGGTTCGGGTTGGTCTGGCACCGGCAACCGAACGCGATGTCCCCCCAGCCGTTCGGCGGCGAGGCGGCTGCAGTACCTGCACCGGACGTGGTGGGGGTCGTCGGAGTAGGACGGGTCGGTCAGCGCTGCCAGGTGGTCGTAGCCGTGCTTCTCCGCGTACTCCCTCGCCTCCGACACGGAAACCGGCGTCAGGTCCGCGTACGCGCCGTGGCGCCGTCGTTTGCCGCCAACCGGCAGCGCGGTGACGGGTGGGCGCTCGGACGGCGGGTCGGAAGCGGGCCGTCCCGTTCAGCCCGGCAGCCGCAGGCGGAACAGCGCCCCGCCGCCGGGGGCGGCCTCGGCGGTGAGGGTGGCGCCGTGCGCGTGGGCGATCTGGCGCGCCATGGCGAGCCCGAGCCCGGAGCCGGGCAGGGCGCGGGCGGCGGAGGCCCGGTAGAAGCGGTCGAAGACGTACGGCAGGTCCTCGGGCGCGATGCCGGGGCCGTGGTCGCGGACGGTCAGTTCCAGTCCGGCGGTGAGCCGGACCTCGACCGTGGCGCCCGGCGGGCTGAACTTGGCCGCGTTGTCGAGGAGGTTGGAGACCAGTCGGGCCAGCCGGGCCGGTACGCCGGGGACGGTGCGCTCGGCGGCGCCGTGGCCCGGGGCGCCGTCCGCGTCGTCGTCCAGGGTGAAGGCGATCGCCGGCCAGTGGCCGCGCGCGGTGTCGACGCAGTGCCCGACGAGCCGGCCGACCGCGACCTGTTCGAGCAGCGGCTGCGGCTCCTCGTCGCGGGCCAGCTCGATGAGGTCGTTCACCAGTCCGGTCACCTCGCGTAGCTGGCGGTGCAGCGCGGCCGCCGCCCGCTCCCGCTGGCCCTCGGTCAACCGGTCGGCACGGGCCAGCAGTTCGGCGTTGGTGCGCAGCGCCGTCAGCGGGGTGCGCAGCTCGTGCGAGGCGTCGGCGACGAGCCTGCGCTGGGCGGCCACGGACTGCTCCAGTTCGCCCAGCATGGTGTTGAAGCTGCCGGCCAGCCTGGTCAGTTCGTCCTCGCGGCGCCCGGGCGGCAGGTCGATCCGCAGCCCCGCGTCCCGGGTGTCGGCGATCCGTTCGGCGGTGCGGGTCAGCCGGGCGACCGGGGCGAGGGCGGTGCGGGCCACGGTGCGCCCGAGGACGGCGGCCAGCAGCAGGCCCGCCGCCGCGACGGCCGCCATCAGCGCGCCGGCCTGCCGCACCCCCTCCTGGACGCTGTCGGCGCGCAGCGCGACCTGGACGGCCTGCCGGGCGCCGGGCGGCGCCGCGATCATCGGGGTGGTGAGCATCCGGGCCGGGTGGCCGCCGATGGTGAGGTCGGTGAAGTAGCCGGCCCGCTGCCGGTTCGCGACCTGGCGGGTGGTCTGCGTGACGGGCAGCAGGTACGGCTCGTTCGGCGGTTTGCCGGGGTCGGCGGA
Organism: Kitasatospora sp. NPDC059803; assembly: GCF_042732255.1. NCBI lineage: Bacteria > Bacillati > Actinomycetota > Actinomycetes > Kitasatosporales > Streptomycetaceae > Kitasatospora > Kitasatospora sp. NPDC059803. The sequence continues at coordinate 90,302 of NZ_JBHWIJ010000001.1, forward strand.
GACGATCTGCGCGCAGGCCGGGGCGGCCAGGAAGTTGCACTCGCCGTAGACGACCTGCGGCCCCTGGTCGCGGTGCTGCTGCTGCACCAGGGTGGCCTGCTGGGTGAGGTGCTGATCGAGCTGGTGGTTGAGCTCGTAGCGGACGATGCTGAACGCGGCCGCGCTGATCCCGAGCGCCACCACGGCGACCGCGGCCGTGCAGGCGAGGGCCAGCCGGGTGCGCAGCGGGCGCCGGCGTCGCCAGCGCGCGTGCGCCCTCAAGCCCGGTCCAGCCGGTAGCCGACCCCGTGCACCGTGTGCACCAGCCGGGGTTCGCCGCCGGCCTCCAGCTTGCGGCGCAGGTAACCGACGTAGACGGCGAGGGAGTTGGAGTCGGGGCCGAAGTCGGCGCCCCACACCCGCTCCATGATCACCTCGCGCGGGAGCACCTGGCCGGGGTGGCGCAGCAGCACCTCCAGCAGTGCGAACTCGGTGCGCGAGAACTCCACCGGCCGCCCGGCCCTGCTCCCGGTCCGGGTGGCCGGGTCGACCTCCAGGTCGGCGAAGCGGTAGCCGGGCTCCTCGGCGGCCGGGGCGCTGCGCCGCAGCAGGGCGCGCAGTCGGGCGGTCAGCTCGTCCAGCGCGAACGGCTTGACCAGGTAGTCGTCGGCCCCCGCGTCGAGGCCGTCGACGCGGTCGCTCACCGAGTCGCGCGCGGTGAGCACCAGGATCGGGAGCCGGTCGCCCAGGGCCCGCAGTCGGCGGCAGACGGCCAGGCCGTCGAGGACGGGCATCATCAGGTCGAGGACCATCGCGTCGGGCTGCCAGCCGGACACCTCGTTCAGCGCCGCCAGCCCGTCGGCGGCGCCGCGCACCTGGTAGCCCTCGACGGCCAGCCCGTCCTCGACGGCGGCCCGTACCTCCGGATCGTCGTCGACGACCAGCACTCTCTGCCCGTTGCTCATGCGGACAACCCTCTCAGAACGACTCTGAGAACTCTCTTAGGCGGCCTCAGCAAGCTCGACGGCATGCGGACAGAACACGGCAACCATGCCAACCACGATCCGGCCCACCCCCTGTCGGTGGTGATCGGCGCCGGCGGCACCGGCGGACACATCTACCCGGGCCTCGCACTGGCCGAGGCGCTGCGCAGAGCCGACCCGCGGGCCGTGATCTCCTTCGTCGGCACCGAACGCGGACTGGAGACCACCCTCATCCCGCAGGCCGGCTACCGGCTGCACACCGTCGACATGATCCCCTTCGACGCCTCCCTCGGCGCGCGCCGCTACCTGCTGCCCGCGGCGCTGCTGCGCTCCGGCCGGGACTGCCGGGAGATCCTGCGGGCCCAGGGCGCGCAGGTCGCGGTCGGCATGGGTGGTTATCCGAGCGCGCCGGTGATCGTCGGCGCCAAGATGGCCGGGCTGCCGAGCGTGGTGCACGAGTCGAACGCGGTGCCCGGGCGGGCCAACCGCTTCGCCGCCCGGCTCACCCCGCACATCGCGCTCGCCTTCGACCGCACCCGCGAGCACCTGCCCGCCGGCCGTTCGGCGCAGACCGTCGGGATGCCGCTGGTCGGCGCCGTCGCCCAGCTCGACCGGGCGGCGCTGCGCGCCGAGGCCCGTCGGCACTTCGCCGTCCCGGACGGCGTCCGGCTGCTGGTCTTCAACGGCGGCAGCCTCGGCGCCGCCCGCCTCACCGCGGCCGCCGTCGAACTGGCCGGACGCTGGCGCCACCGCACCGACCGGCGGTTGCTGATCAAGACCGGCCCGGCCGCGCTGGCACAGGTCCGGGCCGCACTGGACGGCAACCCGGTGGCGCACGCCGTCGCCTACCTGGACCGGATGGACTTCGCCTACGCGGCCGCCGACCTCATGGTGTGCCGCGCCGGCGCGGCCACCGTCGCCGAACTCTCCAGCCTCCGGATGCCCGCCGTGCTGGTGCCCTACCCGCACGCGCCGCACGACCACCAGACCCACAACGCACGCGTCCTCTCCGACGCCGGCGCCGGCCTGCTGCTGCCGGACGGCGAGTGCACCGGCGAACGGCTGGCCGCCCTCGTGGAACCCCTGCTCGCCGACCCGGCCCGGCTCGCCGCGATGGCGCAGGCCGCCGACCCGGGCGACCACGCGCGCGCCGCCGACCTGCTGGCCGCCAAGGTGCTCCGCGTCATCGGCCGGACCCCGGCACCCGCGCCGCCCGCCGTCCCGGCCCCCGTCCCCGGCCCGTACGACCGCTGACCGCTCGACCGCTTGACCACTGACCGCCGACCACCCGCCCCGAACCACCGGAGGACCACCATGAACCGCCCCGCCCACCCCAACACCCCCGCCGCACACCAGGACTGGACCGGCCGGACCGTCCTGGTCACCGGCGCCGAAGGCTTCATCGGCAGCACCCTCGTCGACCTGCTGGTCGCCCGCGGCGCCCGCGTCCGGGCCCTGGTCCACTACAAGCCGTACGCCGAGCGCGGATACCTCGCCCACTACCTGGCCGACCCCGACAGCCCCGTCGAGATGCTCGCCGGCGACGTCCGCGACGCCGGCCGGGTCCTGGACGCCGTCGCCGGCTGCGACACCGTCTTCCACCTCGCCGCGCTCATCGGCATCCCCTACAGCTACCAGGCCCCCGAGGCCTACGTGCAGACCAACGTCGTGGGCACCCAGAACATCGCCGCCGCCTGCCTGCGGCACGGCGCCCGCCTGGTGCACACCTCCACCAGCGAGGTGTACGGGACCGCGATCACCGCACCCATCGACGAGCACCACCCGCTCCAGCCGCAGTCCCCGTACTCCGCCTCGAAGATCGGCGCGGACATGATGGCACTCTCCTACTGGCACGCCTTCGAACTGCCGGTCGCCGTCGTCCGCCCGTTCAACACCTACGGCCCGCGCCAGTCCGCCCGCGCCGTCATCCCCACCATCCTGGCCCAACTCCACTCCGGCGCACGGGAGATCAGGCTCGGCTCGACCACCCCCACCCGGGACTTCACCTACGCCACCGACACCGCGGAAGGCTTCCTGGCCATCGCCCGCGCCGACCGCGCGCTCGGCGAGACCGTCAACCTCGGCACCGGCAGCGAGGTGTCCATCGGCGACCTGGCCAAGGCCCTGATCGTCGCCTCCGGCCGGGACGCCGACATCGTCGTCGACCCGACCCGGCTGCGCCCCGGCGGCAGCGAGGTCGAACGGCTGCTCTCCGACAACCGCAAGGCATGCGACCTGGCCGGCTGGCAGCCCCAGGTCGGCCTGGACGAGGGCCTGCGCCACACCTCCGACTGGGTCGCCGAACACCTGCACCTGCTCGCCCCGGACCGCTACCAGGTCTGACGCCGCCCCTGCGGCCAACTGTCCCATCGGGCAGGGGCCTTGGTGCCGGAGCCGACCACCGGCTCCGGCACGCACCGCCCTCGAAGCCCCCGCATCCGATGACCACCGGCGGAAACGGCTGGCCCGACGCATGGGTGACTGCCAGACTCGCTCCGTGCGAGCGATCATCGAGGAGATGGCCAACCGCCTGGCCGAGGTGCCGGGCGTCGTCGGAGTCATGCTCGGCGGCAGCCGGGCCCGCGGAGAGCACCGGCCGGATTCGGACTGGGATCTCGGCGTCTACTACCGTGGCGGGCTCGATCTCGCCGCGTTGCGCGCGCTGGCCGGCCCCGAGGTGGAGGTGGCCGGCCCGGGCGGCTGGGGGCCGTGGGTGAACGGCGGCGCGTGGCTGCAGGTCGACGGCGTGGCGGTGGACTGGATCCTGCGGGACGTGGACCGGGTCGAGCAGGTGTGGGCGGACTGCCGCGAAGGCCGGTACGAAGTCGGCGTGCAGGCGGGACATCCCCTCGGCTTCTGGTCGCCCTGCTACGCGGGCGAGGTGGCGCTCGGCCAGGTCCTGGCCGACCCGGCCCGCGAACTGACGGACCTTCAGCAGAAGGCCTCGACCTACCCCGAACCGTTGCGAGAGGCCTTGGCGGCGGGAGCCTGGGAGGCGGAATTCCTGGTCGGCGCCGCAGCAAAAGGCGCGGCACGGGCGGACACGTTGTACGTCTCACTCTGCCTGTCCCGGGCCGTCGGCGTGCTGGTGCAAGCGATGTTCGCCGACGGCCGGCGCTGGTGCCTCAACGAGAAGGGCGCGCTGGCCGTCGCCGAGACACTTCCGGCCGCGCCAACCGGCTTCGGCCCACGAGTCCGCCGCCTGTTGGGGGCGCCCGGAGAGAGCGCCGAACTGCTGGCGGCCACAGTGGCCGAGGCACGGGCGCTGGTCGAGGAGACCCTCGCCGCGCTTCGGAGCCGCACCGAGTAGCAGCACACACCTTGAGCCGGGCGCCTTGCCGCTGGCGGCTCGTCGGCTCACCGGTGTTCGACATCGCTGGGGCAGCGCCAAACAGTGCGGAGAACTCACGTCTGCGGGCGCGGCTGCTGCCGTCCCGCCCAGTCGGGAGCGAAGAGCGGAGCCCCCGTGTCCTCCGCTTGCGCTAGTCTCCGGCAAATGTCAAGGATTGATCGATCTTTCGTTCGGAGCAGGCGGGGCACCTCCGCCCTCCGGATCCGGGCGGTTGTGGGCATCGTCCTCGGTGTCGCCGCGTTGACCGGCTGCGACCCGAGTGGTGCCTCCACGACCCCCGCGAAGGGGCCGTCCCAAGCAAGTAGCGCGACCGATGCGGCGCCGACTGCCGCAACTCCCGCCACACCTGCCGCTGCACCAGGCCCGACAGCCACATCACTGTCCTTCAGTTACCACGCGCTGGGCAAACATGAGTACATCGATCAGACGCTGTCCATCGACAACGACGGGCAGGCCAGCGCGGCGCCCACTCTGACGATCACGGCAGTGGACGGCAGCGGTAACGATCTGCCCGACGTGCAGGTCACCACGGCGTACGGGAGTGACCGAGGCAGTCTCGTCATCCAGCCCGGCGGTGGCTACGACGTCCTGGCCTTCCACGGGGCTGACGCCCAACGGGTCGCCAATGTCAGAGTGACCGTCAAAGAACTCGCCGCGGCGGACCTTCCGGCGGACGCGTCCGCGGTCGAGGCCGAGCCGGCGGATTCCGCAGGCCAGCAGCTGACCAAGTTCGACGCATTCGACCAGGTCATCGTGAAGAACCCGAACAACGCGGCCGTATCGGTCCGGATCGTCTACCTGGTCTACAACCAGACACCGGCCGGAACGCCCCAGCAGGCGATTGAAGTGGTCCCGATCGGCGGGCTGATCACCGTTCCTCCCGCAGGCACCGTTTCCGTGGCTGTGTCTGGAGACGCAAGGACGGCCGTTCAGAAATACTCGGGTGGACCGGCCGTGAGCGTCAAGGCCTACTTCTCCCGTTAGCCGATCGCGCGGGGCCATCGGACCCCGGCCCCGCGCCATCGGGCGAGCAGCGAACCGCCGGACGGCGGGAATCAGCTGGTTCGGTCCTTCGGGTTCACCGTGCAGAAGTACACGCGGTTGGTCTGCCTGTCGAAGTAGAAGCTCCCCGTGTACTGGGTCCGCGTGACCGACTTGTCGAAGGCCTCACTGTGGAGCCACGCCATCGTGTCCCCGACCTCGGCGGCTATCTCCTGCGGGACACCGCATCCGATGCCGCCCTCCCGCCACGTCCCGCTGCCCGTGATCGCCGTCAGCGTCGCCGGATCGAGCTTCGCCACCCCGTCCAGGCTCACGTCGGTCGGACCGGGGACCTCCGGCACGGAGTTCTTCGTCAGCACCCGGCCGACCCACTTCGTCGCGGACAGCTCACCCAGCTGCGGGAAGTGGCGCTTCAACGGTTCGACATCCGTCCGCACCTCCGCCGGGGTCGTCGCGACGGCAATCGGGCGGCGGCCCTCACCTTGCCCGGCGGCGCTGCTCTCCGGTGCGGACGCACAGCCCGAGGCGAGCAGCGCCGCGGCGGGAATCAACAGCAGAATCCCAGCGCCGCCCGCTCGCTGCTTCACCTTCACCGGCGCACGTTTCACGGGTTCGTCCTCCCTGGCCTTCTCGGTTGAACGTCTCTGCACACGACTTTCGCCACGTCAGATTCGAGGCCGATGGGCATCAGAGCGGGTCGATGCGGGCCTTGAGCAGGCAGAACTCATTGCCTTCGGGGTCGGTCAGGACATGCCACTGCTCCTGCCCGGTCTGGCCGATGTCGGCCGGGCGGGCGCCGAGCGCCAGAAGGCGTTCGAGCTCGGCGTCCTGATCGCGGTCGGTGGCGTTCACGTCGATGTGCAGCCGGGACTTGCCCGGCTCCGGTTCGTCCCGGCGGCTGAGGAAGATCGTCGGCTGCGCACCGCCGAACCCTTCGCGCGGCCCGATCTCCATCGAGCCGTCGTCCTCGCGACCGAGCACGACGAAGTCAAGGACCTCGCACCAGAACCGCGCCAGCACCTCGGGGTCGCGGCAACCGAGCACCAGCTCACCGATACGACACGCCATGACGAATACCTGCTCTCAGCCGGGGAACCGCCGGGGAGACCACACGCGAACGGCGCGGGCTCCCGGCGGCGAAACAACCCCGCGACCGTACCGGACGAGGCGAGCACGGTCGACACGATTTCCGGGCCGACGCGAGGCCGACGCGAGGCCGCCCCGGGCCGACGCGAGGCCGGCGGCATCGGGCCCGAAGCCGGTACGCGCTCAGGACAGCATGTTGACCCGGTACTGCATGATCCGGTAGTTCGTCGGGTCGTACCACTGGCTGACGACGATGTGGAAGTTGCCGAACGTCGAGCCGGGGATGACGAAACCGCCGTACGGGCTGGCGACCAGGTTGGCGACCTCCTGGCCCGGGGCGCAGGGGAGGATCATGGCCTGCTCCAGCGTCGTGGTCAGGTCCGAGGTCGGGAGGGCGAAGACCATCGCCCTGATCGACAACTGGTCCATGTTCAGCCACGTGAGGACGTACTTGCCGTCCATGGCGCGGAAGCACATCTCGCCCCACTTGCGGGTGCCGAAGACGGTCGTCGGGGCGGGCGCGTTCCACCGCCAGCCGCCGTCGGCGTAGCCCCACGGCTCGTAGGCGTCCGGATTGCCGAGGCTCTCCTTCCGTACCCGGTGCAGCAGCATTCCCGATTCCACGTCGCGGTTGAAGACCGTGGACAGGACGTAGCAGTAGCCGTCGTCGGCCACGGCGTACGTCTTCTGCTGGAACTGGCCGCCGTACAGGTCGCCCGGCCACTGGCACAGGTACTGCCAGGTCTCACCGTTGTCGGTGGAGCGCCAGAAGTCGGTGTGGTGGGTGTCGTAGATGACGCCGCGCATGAGGTGCATGTACATCACGCCGTCGACGACGAACACGTCGGACGGGATCGCCGTCGTGGCCTTGTCGCCGACGGGGTTGTGCGGCTCGTCGACCAGGCTGTTGGCGTGGCTGCCGCCGACGCTGCCGTCGATGCGCAGGTTGTTCAGGTCGGCGCTGCTGGAGCGCAGGCCGACCGGGGCACGCCAGTCGGCAGCGCCCACCTGGGCGCCGTCGAAGGTGTCGCCGCAGACGAAGAGCATGGTGCCGTCCGGACACAGCACCGGGATGCCGAGGTCGGTCCACGGCGAGGCGAACGGCCCGGTCTCGACCGGGCCGCTGAGGTTCTTCACCTTGGTCGCGACCGTCGGGCTCGGAGGGTCGTTCGGACCGCCGGCGATCGCCGCGGGGGCACCCGAGCCGATGGCCCCCGCCCCCACGGCGACGCCGATGCCGATCTTGAGGACCCTGCGGCGGGAGGGCCCGCCGGTCGTCGCGTCGTTCCCGCCCGATGAGCCCGATGAGAGTGTCATTTCTGCCGATGGCCTTTCCGAGTCGACGAATTCCCGTGGCACCGAACGGATCGCGCACCTCGGCGGCGACGGGTCGCCACCGAGGCTACGGCGCCCCGTCGCCCTGCCGTCGATCGGTGGGCAAACCTTCACCCAAATTGGCTATGCCACACGGAAGTTCCGCATCCGGACGTGGACCGGCCGAGGTGAGATAGGGCCGAATGTCCGCAGCCGGGCGGCCCACCGACCACCGGCCGCCCCGTGACCCGAGCCCGGACGAGTCCGGACGAACGCGGCGAGCAGCAGGGGCTCTCCCGGGCGCAGGTTTCGATCGATCGGCGCGTGCATGCCGTCTCACGCCCCCTGATCGAGACGTGAGCATCACATATCGTATGCATATCGCTACCGTTGGAATATGACGCACTCTCGAGTCCGCAGTCTCCTCGTTCGTGGGGTCGTGGCCTTCGTGCTCCTGGCTGCGCCCCTTGGGGCGCCGGGCGCCTCCGCACCCACTCACGGAGAGGGCGCGCGGCCCCTCAACAGAAACACTCTCCCCCGCGAGCCAGACCTCTCTCACCAAGCGGTGG
>NZ_JBHWIJ010000001.1:98596-99605 GCF_042732255.1 Kitasatospora sp. NPDC059803
TCCCTCCGTGTTCCCCCCCCCCTCACCCCCCTCTCCGCTCTCGCTGGGGGGGGGGGGGGGGGCCCGGCGGCGCCGGGCGCCCGCCGCGCGCCCCCCGGGCCGCAGCCGCACCCAGTACGGGCGAGGACGCGCGGCCCGTCATCAGAAACCTTGCCCGCGGTGACCGTGACCTGCTGCAGCAGGCGGTGGACGCCCAACTCGCCGCGAGCAAGAACGGTAAGCAGACCGCCGCCAACGAGATCACCTACCCGGACGGGGCGGTGGTGGTCCTGCCGCTGCCCGGGGAGGCGCAGGCTCCCCCGTGGAGCGGGGACCACCACCGCCGGTCCGCCAGGGGCACGGACTGGAAGAAGTGCCCGGCCCCGACCAGCGAACCCTCCTACTACTGCTTCTACGCCGACAAGAACTGGGGTGGCAGGAGGCTGCAGTTCAACCTCTTCCACGAGGACAAGCCGGTGTACTTCGCCGACTACGGGTTCCGCGACCAGACCAGCAGCTGGGTCAACACCGCCCGCGGCCTGGAGGTGATCGTGGACAACGACTCGGGCGACGGCCAGTGGCAGATGCTCTGGAAGGAGCCGCCGGAGTCCCTGTCCGCGTCGGTCGGCTTCGACAACGCGGCCGACCGTTTCTGGGCGGTTCGTCAGTAGCCCTACCGGGCACCGGCCGAGGCGGGAGGGGAGATCGTGCCCGCGGTGACCGGCTCCGGCGTGACCGTGATGTAGGTCGGGGCCGGAGCGGTCTCCCGGGCACGGGCCGTGTACCAGCCGGCGCCGAACGCGAGGATTCCGATCAGGAGGCCTGCGAGGGCCATGGTGACGTACTGCTGCTTCATGACCCCAAGGGTAGAGCGCTCGTGGTCAACTCCCGTGCCGCCACGGCACGATGGGCCCCTCTCGCGTCAACTACGCTTGACGCGGGTGGGGGGCCAAGTTTCGGGGGGGGCGGCGCCGGGGGGGTTGGCGCCCGGCCCGATGGGGGGGTCCCGGGGGTGGGGGGCTCCCTCGCG
>NZ_JBHWIJ010000001.1:99615-118872 GCF_042732255.1 Kitasatospora sp. NPDC059803
CCGCGGCGGCCCCCGCGCGCCACCCCCCGCGGGCCCGGCCCGGGGGCCCATCATTCCGCGGGAGCCTCCGCCGGGGAGGAAGGCCGCTGCCCGAAGGCGGGTGACCGGGTGATCCGGCGAACCTACGCGGTCAGCGCCGCCGCCTCCGGGGCCGGTTCGCGGCCGCCCGGAGTCCACGAGCGCCGGAACTCCCCGATGGTGGCCCGGAGTACGACTATCAGCGCCAGCAGCATCAGCACGCCGTTGGCCGGCATCGACAGGTACGGCGACACGCTGGGGGCGATGAATTTGAGGTAACTGCCGAAGGACGACAGCTGGACCAGGACCGGCACGTACCAGAGCCGCCGGGGCAGTTGGAAGGCGATGATCACGCTGATCACGTCCGCCACGTAGAAGTAGCGCTCGTGCATGGACGGCAGCAGGAACGGCACCGCGATCGCGAAGACGGCGGCCAGCAGCAGGAGCCCCGTGTCGGTGAGCTTGGCCCGTCCCTCCCGTACTGTCGGTCCGTTCTTCAGGGCCGCCGCCCCGCCGGCGCGGCGGATGGCCCAGACCGCCAGCCCGATCAGCACCAGCACCAGCGCGCCCGCGACCAGCACACCTGCGTGCCGTACGGGGTCCTGCTCCTCGTACGGCACCGAGACGAACTGGTAGACCGACGGCGCGTTGAGCGTGAGGTCCTTGTACGTGTCCGGCTGCCGGGCGTACACCGTCAGCAGCTGCCACGGGTCGGAGCCGAGCAGCATGGCGGGGATGTCGAGGGCCACGTACACCGCCGGAAGGGCCAGCAGGCTTCGCCACGGGATCCGTCGCGCCAGCACCAGGACGAGCAGGAGCGGGAACAGGAAGATCGCCTGGAGCTTGAACGCCAGCGCGATCCCGAAGAACGAGCAGGCCCACCAGGGCCGGTCGCGCAGGATGTGGTAGACGCCGCCGACCAGGAAGGTCGTGAAGATCGCGTCGGCCTGGCCCCACCAGCCGCTGTTGGTCACGACGGTGGGGAGGAAGAGGACGATCACCGCCGCGCCGAGGGCCCGCCAGGGCTGCTGCGGCGACCGCAGGGAGACGATGCGGAACGTGTAGTACGCCAGCGCCAGGTCGAACAGGATCGAGATGCACTTGATCCCCGTCAGCGCGGCCACCGGAAGGTAGGTGAGCGCGGCCATCAGGTACAGGTAGGGGACGTTGTAGTCCGAGAAGCCGGTGCCGCTGAGAGCGTGGAACCCGCCGTTGTTCGCGATGTACTGGTACCAGGGCCCGAGGAAGTAGTAGAAGTCCGTCGACTCGTTGTCCAGCATCAGGATGCGGACCGAGAGCGCGGCCATCACCGCCGCCATCGCGGCCAGAATCAGGACCGTCGGGTCGGCCGTGCTCTGACGCGGCTCCTCGGCGGTTATCTCGGACATCGGTCTCCATTCGGGTCGGCGGTGCGGTGGGCCGGCCGGGGTGCGTGTCATGGGTCGGACGGCGAGGCCGGTACCGCGCCCTCCGCGGGGGAGCCCCGTCCGCAGGGCGGCAGCCGGACCCGAAAGCCCTCCGTGCCCCACCCCTCGATCCGCCCCCGTGGCCCGTTCCCGTGATCCGTTCCCGCGGGCCGGCCCCGACGGTGGCATCCGGCAGGTGGCGCGCGAACGGGCGGATCCGCCCCCGGCCGATCATAGGCGCCCGTGTCCACCGGCACTCTGCTGGCCCCGGACCGTCAGGGCACGGAGAAGGGCGGACCCGGGCGGCACGGACGACGCCAGCCCCGGGGGCAACCGCAGGGGTGGGGCAGGCGCGGAGCCGGACGGGATCGACGTGGCTGCCGGGGCTACGCGCGGGTCATCCGTGCGCATCAGGGGCGGCCGAGGGCGCGGAAGGTCCAGCCGGCCGCGCGCCAGCGAGCGGCGTCGAGGGTGCCGCGGGCGTCGATGACCTGGGGGACGGCGATGTGTCGGGCGAGGTCGATCGGGTCGGCGTCGGAGTACTGGGGCCAGTCGGTCAGGTGCAGCAGCAGTTCGGCGCCGGTGACGGCCTGGGTGGGGTCGTCGGCGTAGCCGAGCCGGGGGTAGGCCCTGCGGGCGTTGTCCACGGCGGCGGGGTCGTGGACGGTGACCTCCGCGCCGGCCCGCCGGAGGGCGTCGGCGACGGCCAGGGCCGGGGAGTCGCGGATGTCGTCGGTGTGGGCCTTGAACGCGGCGCCCCAGACCGCGATCCGCTTGCCGGTCACGGCGTTGCCGAGGGCTTCGCGGGCGAGTTCGACGGTGTGCTCGCGCCGGCGCCGGTTGATCGCCGCGACCTGGCGGAGCAGGCCGGTGTCGGCGCCGAGCTCTTCGGCGCGGTAGGTGAACCCGGCCAGGTCCTTGGGCAGGCAGCCGCCGCCGAACCCGAGGCCGGGCCGCATGCCCTCGGCGCCGATCCGGTGGTCGTAGCCGAGGGCGAGGACGATCTGCCGGACATCGGCGCCGGTCAGCTCGCAGAGCTCGGCCATCGCGTTGATGAAGGAGATCTTGGTGGCGAGGAAGGCGTTCGCGGCGCCCTTGATCAGCTCGGCCGTCGCGATGCCGGTGACGATCAGCGGGGCGCCGGCGGCCAGGATGTCGGCGTAGACCCGCCGGAAGGCGGCTTCGCTGCCGGTGTCGCCGTCCTCGACGCCGAGCACGATCCGGTTCGGCTCCAGGGTGTCCAGGAGGGCGAACGACTCGCGCAGGAACTCCGGCGACCAGGCCAGGCCGACGCTCACCCCGGCGCGGAGGTGCTCGTCCAGGGTCTGCCGCAGTTCCGTGACCGTGCCGACCGGGACGGTCGATTTGCCGATGATCACCGCGCCGTCGCCGAGCCGGGGGGCCAGGCACCGCACGGCGGTGTGGAGGTGGGTGAGGTCGTAGGCGCCGCTGCCGTCCCGCTGCGGGGTGCCGACGCCCAGGAAGTGGACGCCGGCGAAGTCGGCGGCCTCCGCGTAGGAGGCGGTGAAACGGAGCCGCCCGGTGGCGGTGTGCTTGGCGAGCAGGTCGTCCAGGCCGCGCTCGACGAACGGGGCCTGGCCCTTGTTCAGCGCGTCGACCTTGTCGGTGTCGGTGTCCATGCCGAGGACCTGGTGGCCGAGCTCGGCCATCGCGGCGGCGTGGGTCGCGCCGAGGTAGCCGCAGCCGATCACGGTGAGCTTCACGAACGTGTCCTTTCGAAGGGGCGGGCGGTGTCGGCGCCGGCCGGTCCTGCGATTCCGCACATCCGGTTGTCACCCGTGAGCGTGAATCGGTGGTGGCCCTGCCGGGAGGAGGTTTCCCCAGGCCCCCGGCGGAGGCCCGGAACACCAGGCAACCGCCTGGCAGCCGGTGCGGGCAGGGCTCGCAAGGGGGCTCACAAATCGTGCATCCGATTCACCATGAGCAACGAATGTCCTACCCTCGGTGATCCGGCCTCGGGTGCCGGGCCTGCGACTTCTCGTGGCCGGTCGCGTACGACTCCCCGCGCCCGCGCGGGGACCGATCGAGGGGGCGCCGTGGCGTCGACCACCCGCCGGACCAGGCCGCCGAACGACGCGCTGGCCCGGATGATCGACAAGTGCGAGGGCGCCAGCCGCAAATCGCTGGCCCACCGGGTGAACCAGCTCGCCCACGAAGCCGGGCTGACCACGACCTATACGCACACGTCCGTTGCGAACTGGACGACGCGCGGCATGGTGCCGGACTGGCCCGTGCCGAAGCTGCTGGCCCGGGCGATCGGGGAGCGGCTCGGCCGGCCCGTGGGACTCGGCGAGATCGGTATGGCCGATGCCGGGACACCGGACGCCGCGATGGGGTGGGATTTCCCGAGGGACCCCGCCGAGGCCGTGCGTACGGCCACTTCGTTCTGGAGCAGCGTGAACCGCCGAGACTTCCTCACCGGTGCGGGCTTCGCCGTCTCCGCGTTCACCACCCCGGTCACCCGCTGGCTGGTCACCCCCGCCGACGACACCGCCGCCCACCGCGGCCGCGGCCGGGTCGGCGCCGCCGACCTCGCCGAACTGCGGGACGCCGCCGACGATGCCCGGCGCTGGGACTCCAGGTACGGCGGCGGGAACTGGAAGGCCGACTCCGTCACCGCCTGCCTCCGGGAACGCGCCGTCCCGCTCCTGAACGGCTCCTTCAGCGACGAGGTCGGACGGCAACTGTTCTCCGCGACGGCCGAGTTGTCCCGCCTGGCGGGCTGGACGGCCTTCGACGCCGGCCGACACGACGTCGCTCAACGGCACTTCATCCAGGCCCTCCGCCTGGCCCGGGCCGGCGGCGACGTCCAGCTCGGCTGCTATGTCCTGACCGCGATGGCCATGCAAACTCTGCTGAGGGGATTCGCGAGCGAGGCCATCGACATGGCCCAGGGCGCCTTCGAGCGGGCCAGGGGCCGGGCGGCCCCCAGGGTGCTCGCGTTCACCAAGCTCATCGAGGCCCGGGCCCACGCCCGGGACGACGACGCCCGGGCCGCCTCCGCCGCGCTCGCCGCCTCCGAGAGCCTGCTCGACCAGGCCCGCGACGGCGCCGAGGAGCCGGCGTGGATCGACTTCTACCACCACGCGCGGCTCTCGGCCGACGCCGCCGAGATCTTCCGCGACCTGAGGAACCCCGAGGCCGCCCTCGCGTGGAACGCGCAGGCCGCCGCCATGCCGCCCGGGGTGTTCACCCGCTCGGTCGGGATGCGGCTGGCCATCGTCGGCACCGCCCACCTCCAGAGCAAGGACCTGGACCAGGGCCTCGCGCTCGGCCACCAGGCCGTCGACATCCTCGCCCGCGTCCAGTCCAGCCGGGCCAAGGACTACGTCCGCGAGTTCAACACCGCGCTCACCCCTTGGCGCCGCGAGCCGCAGGTCGTCGAGTTCCTCCGGCGGACCGGCAGGGAGCTCGGCGTCGCCGTATAGGGCGAGAGGCGGCGCGGCCGGGTCAGGTGCCCGGGTGGGAGGCTGCCCAGCCGTGTTCGAGCAGGGCGAAGGCCTCGTCGGCGGCTCGGCGTGGTTCAGGGTGCCGCAGGATGAGGCCGCGGGCCTCAAGGGCGAAACGGGCGAGGGCGGCGCAGCTGACGTCGTCCTCGGGGGCGGCGACGGCCTCGGCGATGGCTCGTGCCAGGGCGGTTTCGTGGCGCGTCCACATGCGGTGGGCGTAGTCGCGCAGCGCGGGGGTCTCCTGCACCATGCGCGTGAAGTCGGCGAACCGCGGGTCCGCGGTGTGGACGGCGAACTGGGTCTGCGCCAGCAGGAGGTGCTCGCGCAGCGCCTGCGGGATCGACGTGCCGGGGGTGCGTTCGCGTACGGCGGCGACGAGTGCTGCTTCGATGTCGTCCTCCTGGTCGAAGACCAGGGCTTCCTTGCCGGAGAAGTGCTTGAACAGGGTGGTCACCGAGACGTCGGCGGCCTCGGCGACGTCCTTGACGCCGACCTGGTCGTAGCCGTGTTCGAGGAAGAGGTCGAGTGCGGCGTCGGCCAGGGACTGGCGGGTCTGGGCCTTCTTGCGCTCGCGGCGCCCGGTCGGTTCGGTCACGTGCCCACCATATCAGCGAAGTGCATCCGCTGCAAAAGTTTAGTCGTTGCGCTTATTTAGCGAGTGTGCTTTCTTGGTGATGTCAGGCCTCCCAGTGGCCCACCCACCTCCCCGAGGGGTACTCCCATGAACTCTGCCCGCGATCCCCGCGATCCCCGCGATCCCCGTGATCCCCGTGATCCCCGCGATCCCCGCGATCCCCGCATCGCGATCGTCGGTGCCGGCCTCGGCGGCCTCACCTGCGCCCGGGTCCTGCAGCAGCACGGTCGCTCCGTCACCGTCTTCGAGCGCGAGGCATCCGCCGACGCCCGCCCGCAGGGCGGCACCCTCGACCTGCACGCCGACACCGGCCAGGCCGCCCTGCGGGCGGCGGGGCTCCTCGACCGGTTCCACGCCCTCGCCCGCCCCGAAGGAGACGCATGGCGCGTGCTCGACTTCGCCACCGCCGCGCTCGTGGCGCAGCAGGGGCCTTCCGCCGACGGTGGCCGGCCGGAGATCGACCGCGGTCAACTGCGCGGCCTGCTCCTGGACTCGATCGCCGAGGGCACGGTGCGATGGGACCGCGCCGTCAGTGGGGTCACCCCGCTGACGGACGGCACCTGCCGGCTGCGCTTCGGTGACGGTAGCGTCGAGGACTTCGACCTGGTGGTCGGCGCCGACGGCGCCTGGTCGCGCGTCCGCCCGGCCCTGTCGTCCGCCGTACCCGGCTACACCGGTGTCACCTTCGTCGAGACCGGATTCGACCACTGCGACACCCGCCACCCCGACCTGGCGCGGCTGGTCGGCAACGGTTCGATGCTGGTGAAGGGCGCCGGCAGGTCCCTGGTCGCCCAGCGCAACAGCAACGGCCACATCCGCGTCTACATCGCGCTGCGCGTGCCGGAGGACTGGCACACGGCCGCCGGTGTCGACCTCGGCGACCAGCGGGCCGTGCGGACGCACCTGCTGAGGACGTTCGACGGCTGGGACGAGAGCCTGCGCTACGTCCTGCGCAACAGCGACAGCGGGTTCGTCAGCCGGCCCCTGTTCGTCCTGCCCGCCCCGCACACCTGGCAGCGCGTTCCCGGCGTCACGCTGCTCGGCGATGCCGCGCACCTGATGCCCCCGGTCGGACTGGGCGCCAATCTCGCCATGCTCGACGGCTCCGACCTCGCCCACGCCCTCGCTACCGAACCCGGCGTCGACGACGCCGTCCGCGCCTACGAGAGCATCATGCTGCCGCGCTCGATCGAGGCCGCGACGGGCAGCGCGCAGGGACTCGACCACCTCGTTCCCTCGACGGCCCCCTGAACCGACTCCACTCGGGCTCTGACTGTCTTCGCTCAGGGACCTGGTGTTCGGGCGCTCGCGGCTGGAGTCGTCCAGGGCGGGTCGAGCGACTGTCGGCTTCCACGGGCTGTCCGGGCTGTCCGGTCCCTTTGGTCGCTTTGGTCGCTGCGTATTTACGCAGGTCAGGGTGGCGACAGGGACTGAAGCGACTGAGGCCGGGGATTGGGTGCACGTTGTCGCCCGGCGCGGAGAGTCCACCGTGGGCGCGGTTTGAACGTGGTGTCAGGCAACGGGTCGTCCGTTGCCGAACAGCTGTCCGGTGGGCCCGTCGGCGCCGAGGGTGGCGGCTCGGACGATGTCGCGGGCGCTTTCGGCGGCCGGGCGGTCGGTTGCGTCGTCGCCGCGTTCGGGGTGGGTGGCGGTGTTGCCGGGGTCGACGGCGTTGACCAGGATCGGGGTGTGCGCCAGGTCCCGGGCGAGCACCGTGGTCAGGGCGTTGAGCATGTACTTGGCCATCGAGTAGGCCGGGGCGCGCAGCGACGCGCCGAGGTCGAGGCCGGTGGCGATCTGCTGGGCGGACAGGCTTGAGACGTTCACGATCCGGGCTGCGGGCGCGGCGGTCAGCAGCGGCAGCATCGCCTGGGTCAGGGCCCACGGGCCGATCACGGTGACTTCCAGTGCGGTGCGCACCGCATCCATGTCGGCTTCCATCGCGGACAGGACCTGGAAGTCGGGCATGGCGCTGGCGTTGTTGACCAGGACGTCGAGGTGGCCGAAGGCCTGGGTGAGGTGGTCGGCGGCTTCGCGCATGCTGACGGGGTCGGACAGGTCCAGGTGCAGGGCGGTGGCCGCGTGCCCGTCCCGGCACAGTCGGGCGGCCAACGGTTCTGCCGTGGAGTGGTCGCGGGCGGTGAGGATGACGTGGTAGCCCTGTTCGGCGAGCTCGCGGGCGACGGCGAAGCCGAGTCCGGCCGGGCGGCTGGTCCCGGTGACGAGTGCGGTCCTGATGGCCATGGCGGGTGTTCCCCTTTCAGGTGGCTTGAACAGTTGCTCGCCTGAGCTTGGACCGCGACGCCGGAGCTGTCACCGGGCACCTGTATGTTGATCACCCGCCGACCCCGTCGGTGTCCCGTCCCGGGGTGTCGACGTGCGGGTCCGGCCTGGGGTGGTGACCGCTTCGCGGAAATCGGGTCGCTGGCGTCGGGGGATCAGGAGATCCTTTGGCGTCGAGGCTGAAAAGCCGCTCATCATTTCAAGTGCTTGAAGGATTTTGCATGACCGTTCCTGCCCCGCCCGACAGCCCGCAGTCCGCCGAGGAGCCGGCCGACACCAACGCATGGGCGGCACCGAGCCCGGGTCAGGGTGGCGGCGAGGCTCCGGGTCAGGGCGAGGCCACGGCGCCTGCCCCTACCGCTGCCCCTACCCCCGCCCCTGCCGCGCCCCCTGTCGCGGCTCCGAACGTCCCGTACTGGCCGCCGTACGCGTACCCGATGCCGGCGCCGCAGCCTCGCAACGGCCTGGGCACCGCGGCCATGGTGCTCGGGATCGTCGGTGGCGTCCTCAGCCTGGCCGTCATCTTCTTCTGGCTGTCCTGGCTGCCGGCCCTGCTCGCCGTGGTCTTCGGCGCCATCGGGCTGGGCTACGTCCGCAAGGGCCTGGCGACCAACCGGGCGATGGCGCTCGCGGGCGTGATCCTGGGCATCACCGGCCTGCTGGTCTCGGTCGGCGCCGGGGTGTTCGTCGTGACGCGGGTGCAGGCGGCCAACGAGGAGCGGCGGGCGGATGAGAACGCCGCTCGCGCCCGTGCCGATGCCGCGACCCGGGCCGCCAACGAGCGGGTGGCGAAGGAGCGGGAGCGGATCGAGGCCGAGCGGAAGAGGGTCGAGGCCGAGCAGGAGACGGCGGCCGCGGACGAGCGGGCCCGGCGCCTGTCGTTCGGTCAGTCCTACACGTACGGGGACGGGCTGAAGGTCACGATGGCCGCGCCGACGCCGTACGTTCCGAGCGACAGCGTGTCGGGGACGCCCAAGAACGCCAAGATCATCCAGGTGCGGATCACCGTCGTCAACACCGGGTCGGAGGACGTCTCGCTCACCGGGTCGGGGCTGCCCACCATCAGGGACGCCAAGGGCAACCTCGTCTTCACGCTGATCGACGGAAGCGGACGGATGAAGATCCTCAAGGGCTCGCTGGCCCCGGGCGAGGAGGCCACCGGTCTGACGGCGTACGCCCTGCCGGGCAGCGCGGCCGACCGGTTCTCCGCCCAGTTCGACTACGGTCTCGGGCGGCTGCGCAAGGACGTCATCTGGTCCGGTTCTCCGAGCTGACGCGGGGCCGCTCCCACCGGAGACCAGGGTGGGGCGAGGCCTCTGGCCCGGATCGTCCGAGGCCGGGACGCGGCAGGTGCCGCGCCCCGGCCAAGTGTCGAGGGAGCCTCAGAGGTTGAAGCGCATGATCATTCGACTTCCCGGGAGGCTGCTGATGGTCCCGCTGTCGCAGTCCGTGATGTCGGCCCCCGGGTAGAGGGTGCCGGTGACGGTGGCGCCGGGCAGGACGGTGCTGCCGAGGGTCACCGTGCCATTCAGGCTGTTGGCGATCTGGTTCTTCGAGGGGTCGCCCTCGACGCGTTGCATGCCCGAGGTGTTGATGGTGGAGGTGCCGGCCGGGTTGCCGTTCGCGTCGACCCAGTCGACGACGATGGTGCCGGTGAGCTGGCCGACCTGCTTGCAGGAGAGGGTCGCCGACCCGGTGACGGAGACCGATCCGGCGGACAGGGCGGGGCCGCCGTTCTTCGTCAGGCACCTGTCGATGGCGCCGTTGTTCATGGACAGGTCGACCGCAGCGGGGGTGTCCGTGATCGGCTGGGTGCTGTTGACCGTACCCTCCGCGGAGCACATGAGCCGGAGCAGGGGGTTGGCCCGGGTTTCGGCGACCCCGTTGGCCCCGTCGGTCACGACCGGCGTGTCGGCGGCCGAGGCGGGGGCGGGATGCTGGAGGAGCACGGCCGAGGTGGCGGCCACCGCGGCCAGGGCGAGCGGGACGGCGGCCAGGCGCCACCGGTGGGGCCTGGACGACGCTGCTTCCCGCGTCGGCACGGGGTCGGAGTCCCAGGAGTGCGAAGGCATGGTGTTCCTGTTCTGTGAAGTCGGGCGGCTGAGGGGGTCAGAGGAGGCTGGAGAACTGGGCGTCGTGCTTCGCGGTGAGGCTGCTCAGGCCGTTGGAGCAGTGGCTGATGTCGCTGGTGGGCTCGAAGGTGGCGAGGACGCCGGCGAGCGGTAGGACCTTGCTGCCGAGGGACACCGTGCCGTCGCTCGAGTTGAGGATGTCCCCGCGCGCGGGGTCGCCTTCGACGTCCTGTGCGCCGTTGGTGGTCACGGTGGAGGTTCCGACGACGCTGCCGGTCTGGTTCAGTCCGCTGTACCAGGTGATGGTCTCGGTGCCGCTGAACGTACTGGGGGAGGAACACGAGAGCGTGCCGGTGCCGGCGAAGGTCAACGTCGCCGACAGGACGTCCGTGGGCCCGCCGTTCTCGGCGAAGCACTCGTCGAACGTGCCGACCCAGGAGAGGGACACGGTTGCGGGGGTGTTCGTGATCGGCGCGCTGCTGCTGCCGACGGCCTGCCCGGAGCAGGTGAGCTTGGTCAGGAGCGTGTCGCGGTGGCCGGCGGACTCGCTGGCGGCGGCCGGGGTGGGGGCGGCCTGCTGGAAGAGTAGGCCGGCACCGGCGGCCGTGGCGACCAGGGCGAGCGGGACGGTGGCGAGACGCCAGCGCCGGACCGAGGGGCGCCTGGTGCGCGGTCCGGACGGTGCGCCCTGGGCAGTGGGCTGATCGCCCATAATGTCCTCCTTTGTTTAGGTGCGAACTACTGCTGTCAGAATCACCACCAGTGGGGCTCCGTGCGATCCGAGCAGGGCTGGATTCGCCTTTACGGTGCGATATTGACCCGACTGTCGCAGCGCACGACCGAACTCCTCCCGAGTTGTCTTTTTGCTACTGAAGATCGTGAACAATCTTTACTATCGGGCAGTCGGGGGATACCGGCGCGTGCTTGCCGGGTCTTCCCCCGGCCTCGGGTTACGTTCTGCGGCAGACCTTTTCAGCGCTGGCCCGTCGGGCCGCCCGACGGACAAGGGGAGAACCCCATGCTGCCCAGTCGACCCCTCCTGCCCGGCTTTCCGGGTAGGGAGCACTGGTGGCGCGAGGAGGAATCCGGATTGCACTACGTCGACCACGGATCCGGCGACGTCGTGCTCATGCTGCACGGAAACCCGACGTGGGGATATCTGTGGCGGCGTCTTATCGCCGCGCTGGCCGGGGATTTCCGCTGCATCGTGCCGGACCAGTTGGGCATGGGGCTCTCCCAGCGCAGGACCGGTGCCGGTCCGATTCCGCTCGCGGAGCGGCTGGAGCACCTCGACGCGCTGGCGGCCCACCTGATCGAGCAGCGTCGGGCGCCGTCGGCGGGCTGGACCCTGGCGGTACACGACTGGGGAGGGCCGATCGGCCTGGCCTGGGCGAGGCGGCACCCCGGGTTGGTCACGAAGCTGGTCGTGCTGAACAGCGTGGGTTTCCGCTGGCCCGAGGGCTACCGACTGCCGCGATCGCTGGCCCTGCTGCGCGACGTCTGGCCGCTCGGCGAGGCGGCGCACCTGCTGAACGTCTTCCCCCGGGCGGCGCTGCGGGCCGGGGTGGTCCGGCCGCTGCCCGCCGAAGTCCGCTCCGCCTACCTGCGGCCGTACCGCAGCGCGTGGCAGCGCAGGGCGGTGCGGGACTTCCTGCGGCAGATCCCGCGCAGCGGCGCGGACCCCGCCTGGTCCCTGGTCGATCCCGGCGGCGACAGCGCCGACCTCGCCGGGCTGTCGGCGTTCATCGGCTGGGGCCTGCGCGACCCGGTGTTCACACCGCTCGTCCTGCGGGAGTGGCGGCGCAGACTCCCGCACGCCGAGGTGCACGCCTTCGCCGACGCGGGCCACTTCGTCCTGGAGGACGCCGGCGATTCCCTGACCGGGCCGCTCCGGCGCTTCCTGTCCACGCGATGACGAACCATCACGGAGAGGTACCCATGCCCTCGCCCCACAGCAGGATCAGCCTCGTACGGGTCCATGTCCCCGAGGCCCGTCAGAGTTCCCGCGAGATCGAGGAGGAGCTGCGTCGGCAGAGCCCCGGGGCCGCGCTGCCGGCGGGGCTGCTGGAGCACATGTTCGGGCTGCGCGAGCGGTGCGTGGCCGCGCCGGGGGAGCTGCCCTCGGACCTGGCGGCCCGGGCGGGTGCCGCCGTCCTGCGCGACGCCGGCCTCCCGCCCGAAGCGATCGACCTGCTCGTCTACACGGGGATCAACAAAGACCTCGACGAGCCGGCGACCGCGAACGTGGTGGCCGCCAAACTCGGTGTCACGGCACCGGTCTTCGACCTGATGAACGCCTGCAACGGCGTGCTCAGCGCGTTGGAGAGCGTGGACGCGCTGATCAGGCTCGGCTCCTACCGGCGGGTGCTGGTGGTCACCGGGGAGACACCCAGCCGGATCACCCGCTGGCGCGTTCCGGACCGCGGCCGGCTCGCATCGGCGCTGGCCAGTCTCACGCTGGGCGACATGGGGGCGGCCGTGCTGGTGGAGGCGAGCGAACGGCCCGGCATCCTCGGCAGCCGCTTCTTCGCCAACTCGGCCGCGTGGCCGAGTGCGGTACTGCGCAGCCCGTACGCCACCGGCCGGATGCACGAGTTGGACGTCGACGACTCCGCGTTGACGGCCTCCTTCGCGGAGCTGCGGGAACAGGCCTTCAAGGCCGCGGGCGAACTGATCGATTCCGTGGCCGACTGCGCGCTGTTCTGCGTCCACCAGCCCTCGGTGGCCATGGCCCGCGACCTCTGCTCCGCTGCGGGCATCCCCGCCGAGGCGGTGATCTCCACCTTTCCCGATTACGGCAACGTCGCCACCGCCACCATCCCGCTGCAGCTGGCACTCGCGCAGGAGCAGGGCCGGCTGCACGAGGGCGATCTGGTGGGGATCCTCGGCCTGGCCAGCGGCACCAGCCTCGGCGTCATGGCCCTGCGGTGGTGAGCGCGGTCCCTGGGGCCACCCGGGAGCAGGAGGCCTGGCCGGAGACGCTCGCCGCCCACCTGGCCGGCTGGGCCGGCCTGCAGCCGGACCGCACCGCGCTCGTCTGGCCCGCTCCGCGCGGCCGTTGGCACACCGTCGACTTCGCGACGCTGGAGGCCGCCTGCCGGGCGCGCATCCGCGACCTGCGCGAGGCGGGCGTCGGCGCCGGGCAGAAGGCCGTGGTGATGGCCCGCGACCCGTACGACCTGGTGACCACCGTGTACGGGCTGCTCGCCCTCGGTGCGGTGCCGGTGCTGATCGACCCGGCGCTGCCCCGTCCGGCGCTGCGGGCCTGTCTGGACGAGACGCGGCCCGAGGTGTTCATCGGTGACCCGCTCGCCCAGCTGGCCCGGCTGCTGCTCGGCTGGGCCCGCCCATACGTCACCGTCTCGCTGCTCACGGGCCGTCGACCGCGCGCGCCCAGGCCGGAGCCCGACCAGCCGGAGCCGCCGTGGCCGAGCCCGCCGCCCGCGGCCTCGCTCGCGCTGATCGCCTTCACCTCCGGCTCCACCGGAGTGCCCAAGGGCGTGGAGTACGAGCACCGGCAGCTGGCCGCCCAGGTCCGCTCGATCGCCGGGCTGCTGGGTCTGGGCCCGGGGGAGGTGCTGCTCGCCGGGTTCCTGCCCTTCGCCCTGTTCGGGCCCGCCACCGGCGCCACCACCGTCGTCCCGGCCGTGAACCACCTCAGACCGGCCCGCACCCGGGGCGCCGACCTGGCGCGCGCCGTCACCGAACACTTCACCTCGGTGGTGTGCGCCTCCCCGGCGGTGCTGCGGGCCCTGGCCGGGGAGTGCGAGCACGGCCGACTGTCGCTCGCCCCGGTGCGGCTGGCCTGTTCCTTCGGCGCCCCGCCGTCCGAGCGGCTGGTGCGTGCGCTGCGCCGGGCGCTGCCGGAGGAGGCGACGCTGCTCAGCGCGTACGGCGCCACCGAGTGCCTGCCGGTCAGCGTGATCGACAGCACCGAACTGGCCGCCGCGCACGCGGAACCGGGGCACGCCCACCGCGGGGTCTGCCTGGGCCGCCCGGTGCCCGGCATCGCGGCCCACATCCTGGTGCCGGTCGGTCCCGTGTCATACAACCGGCCGGTTCCACAAGGGAGTTACGGAGAGATCACGGTCGGCGGCCCGCAGGTCAGCCGGGCCTACCACGCTCGCCCGGGAGCGAACGCGGCCGCCAAGGTCGGCGCCGGCGAGGACCTGCTGCACCGCACCGGCGATCTCGGCTGGCTGGACGAGAGCGGCCGGCTGTGGTTCCTCGGGCGCTCCGCGCACCGGGTGCACGGAGCCGGGTTCGCACTCGACACCGCCGTGGTCGAGCGGATCGCCGACGCGGTGCCCGGCATCGGCCGCACCGCGCTGATCGGCCTCGGGCCCGCCGGCCGTCAACGGCCGGTGCTCTGCGTGGAGTTGGCGCCATCGGCGGCCAACTCGGCGACGGCCGTCCTCCAGGGGCTTCGGCACGCCCTGTCGGCGGTGCCGGGCGGCCACCGGATCGCCGCCGTCCTGCTCCACCGCCGGCTGCCCACCGACCCGAGGCACAACTCGCGCGTCGACCGCGACCGCCTCGCCCGCTGGGCCCGCCGCCGGCTGAGCCGACGACGCCCGGGCGGCGTGCCGGGAGGCGGGCGATGAGGGTCCTGGTCACCGGGGGCAGCGGCTTCCTCGGCCTGGAGCTGTGCAGCCGCCTCGCCGGGCGCGGCGACGAGGTGGTCTCGCTGAACCGCCGCCGGAGCCCGGAGTTGGAGCGGCTCGGGGTCCGCCAGCACCTGGGCGACATCGCCGACCCGCGTACCGTCCGGCGGGCCCTCGCCGGGTGCGAGGCGGTGATCCACAACGCGGCCCTGGCCGGGGTCCGGGGGCCCGAGCAGCCGTACCGCGCGGTCAACGTCGACGGCACCCGGCGCGTCCTGACCGCCTGCCGCGCCCTTGGTATCCGCCAACTGGTCTATACCTCCACCGCGAGCGTGGCCTTCACCCCTGAGGGCGTCACGGGAGCGGACGAGTCCCTGCCCGGGCCCCGACGCCACTCGGCCGCCTACCCCCGCACCAAAGCCGAGGCCGAGGCGGCCGTCCTCGCCGCCAACGGCCCGGACCTGGCCACCACGGTGCTGCGGCCCCACCTGATCTGGGGGCCCGGCGACCCGCACTTCCTGCCCGCCCTGCTGCGGGCGACCGAAACCGGGCGACTGCTGATGCCGGGCCGCGGCACCAACCTCGTCGACACCTGCCACCTCTCCACCGCGGCCCACGCCCACCTGCTCGCGCTGGACCGGCTGCGACCGGGCCACCCGGCGGCCGGGCAGGCCTACTTCATCGCCCAGGGCGAACCGCGACCCCTGCGCGAGGTGGTGGCCAGGCTCCTCGCCGCAGCCGGACGCCGCGCGAGCTGGCGCCCGGTGCCCTACCCCGTCGCCCTGGCCGCCGCCGTCCTGGCCGACGCCACCACGACGGTGCTCCGCCGCCACACCGACCACGGCCTCAGCCGGTTCCTGCTCCACCAGCTCACCCGGCCGCACTGGTTCGACCTCACGGCGGCCCGGCGCGACCTCGGCTTCGAGCCGCCCACCACGTTCGACCACGCCATGGCCGAGCTGACCCGCCACCACCGCACCACCGGCGGCTGAGCCCTCCCCCTCACACTCCGGAAAGGAACGACTATGGACACGACGCTCTCCGTGGACGACGTCTGCGACACCGCCCAGACCCTGCTCGTCGAGCGGTTCGGCGTATCCGCCGACGCCATCAGCCCCGACGCCACGTTCGAGGAGATGGACGTCGACTCGCTCGCGCTGGCCGAGTTCGCCTTCGTGCTCCAGGACGAGTTCGGCATCCTGATCAGCCAGGAGGACGCCGACCGGCAGAGCACGCTCATCGACGTCGCCCGGATCGTCCAGGCCCGACTCGGCGACGCGACCGAACCCGTCGCGTGAACCGCCCCGAGATCGCCGTCACCGGCCTGGGGCTCGTCACCCCGGCCGGGTTCGGCACCGAGGAGACCTGGCAGCGGGTCTGCGCCGGCACACCCACCGCGTCACCGGACCCGGACCTCGACGCCGCCCCGGTGACGTTCTCCTGCCGCATCCCCGCCATGGACCTGGACACGGCGGTCGGACGCAAGAAGGCCTGGCGGATCGGACGGTTCAGCAAGCTCGCGCTGCTCGCGGCCCGGGAGGCCGTCCAGAACGCGGGACTGGACACCGGCGGGTGGGACGGCGCCCGGGTCGCCGTCGTGCTCGGGGTGGGCTTCGGCGGCGCGCCGCACTGGGAGGACCAACTGCGCCGACTCCACCAGCGCGGGCCGGCCCACGTCTCGCCGACGGTGATCCCGATGGTCATCGGCAACATGGCCGTCGGCGAGGTGGCCCAGGAGTTCGGCGCGCGCGGCCCCACGCTCGCCTGCGCCACCGCCTGCGCCTCCGGTGCCACGGCGCTGGCCATCGCCCACGACCTGCTGGTCGCCGGGTCCTGCGACATCGTCCTGGCCGGTGGCGCCGAAGCCGCCCTCAGCCCGCTGGTGGCGACCGGGTTCCACCGGATGGGCACCCTGTCGGCACGCGGGCACGACGTACCGGGCGCCTCCCGGCCGTTCGCCGCCGACCGGGACGGCTTCGTCCTGGCCGAGGGCGCCGCCGTGCTCGTCCTGGAGCGCGCCGCGGACGCGAGGGCGCGCGGCGCCCGGGCGCGCGCCGTGCTCGCCGGACACGGCGCCAGCAACGACGCCCACCACCCGACCGCGCCGCCCCAGGGCGCCGCCGGTGCGGAACAGGCGCTGCGCACGGCGCTGCGCAGCGCGGGCCTGGGCGCCGGCGACATCGGCCACGTCAACGCCCACGGCACCTCCACCCCACTCAACGACGCCGCCGAGGCCGGCCTGATCGCCCGCGCCCTGCCGCACCAGCCCAGCGTCACCGCCCCCAAGGGCGTGCTCGGCCACAGCCTCGGCGCGGCCGGCGCGATCGAGGCGGCGCTCACCGTGCTGACCATCGAGCGCTCGCTGGTACCGCCGGTCGCCAACCTCACCCCCGACATCGCCGAGTTCGACATCGACTGCGTCACCGGGACGGCGCGCCGGCAGCGCATCGACGCGGCGCTCAGCCACTCCTTCGGCTTCGGAGGCCACAATGTCGTCCTCGCCCTGCGCCGGGACTGACCCCCGGGCGGGTACGGTCCGAGCCACCCCGGCGCCGCCCGACGGCACCGGGGCCCGGCTCGGCGCACTCGTCGCCCGCCACCGCTGGGCGGTGCTGTGGACCACCGCCCTGCTGCTGGCCGTCGCCGCGGTCGTCGGGGCCGGGCTGCCCGCGCGGCTGTCCCACGGCGGCTTCACCAACCAAGGGGCCGAGTCCAGCCGGGCGCTCGAAGCCATCGAGCACCACTACAACGCGGGCGGGACCAGCACGATCGTGGTCTTCCGCAGCGAGACCCTCACCGTGGACGACCTGGAGTTCGGCGAAGCCGTGCGCTCCGCGCTCGCCGAGGTGCCCAGATCCGTGCTGACGGGTGCCCAGCACTACTGGAACACCGGCAAGCGGGAACTCCTCTCCACCGACGGGCACGCGGCCTGCGTGGTCGTCGGACTGGCCGGCACCGGCGACCAGGCCAAGACCGCCTCCTACGAGCGGCTGCGCCGGCTGCTACACGCCGACGGACTCACCGTTGCCTACGCCGGTCAGGTACCGCTCCAGGCCGACCTGGACCGCACCGTCGACGACGACCTCACCCGGGCCGAACTCTACGTCTTCCCCCTGCTGTTCCTGCTGCTGCTGCTCTTCTTCGGCAGCCTCGCCGCGGCCCTGCTGCCGCTGGCCGTGGCCGGCGCGAGCCTCACGCTGTCCTTCGCGGTGCTGCGCGTGCTCGCCCCACTGGTGCCGGTCAGCTACGTCACCCGCAACGTCGTCGTCATGATCGCTCTCGGGCTGTCCGTCGACTACGCCCTGTTCGTCGTCGTCCGCTTCCGGCGCGAGCTGCGCCACCGGGGCGACCCGCACCGGGCCGTGGCCGCCACCATGGCCACCGCCGGGCACACCGTGCTCTACTCCGCGACGGCCATCTCGCTCGCCGTCCTGGGCCTGACCCTGCTCCCGTTCCCCATCACCCGCTCCCTCGGCATCGGTGCCGCCGTCACCGTCGCGCTGGCCGGCGCCGTCAGCCTCACCATGCTGCCCGCCGTACTGGCCGTGCTCGGCCCGGGCGTCGAGGCCGGGTGCGTCCGGCTGCCGGGCTTCGGACGGGCCGGTCTCGGACGTGCCTGGGCGGAGGGCGAGGAGACGGGGTTCTGGTACCGGCTGGGCCGGAGCGCCGTCACGCACCCGTGGGCCTGGCTCACCGCCGCCGTCACGGTGATCGCCGTGCTGAGCGTCCCGGTCGTCGGGCTGCACCTCGCGGCGAGCGACCAGCGGACCCTGCCCGCCGGGGCGGCCAGCCGCAGAGCACAGGAGCAGCTGCACGAGGACTTCCCGGCGGCCGCGCTCGACCAACTCCAGGTCGTCGCCCACCTGCGGGACGACATCGGCGGCGAGCCGGGCAAGGCCGCACTGGCCCGCTGGCAGCAGCGACTCGCCGCACTGCCGGGCGCCCAGGACGTCCGGCTGCGCGTCAGCACCGCGCACAGCGCCATACTGACCGTCAGCACCGACGCGGCTCCGGACGCTCCCGCCGCCGGGCAACTGGTGCGCGCCGTGCGGGCGCTCGACCCGCCCGACGGCGGCCGCGTCCTGGTCGGCGGACCGGCCGCGGCCAACGTCGACGTCCTGGACACCCTGAAGGCCAGGCTCCCGGCACTGGTCGGGTACCTGCTGGTGGTCACGCTCGGCCTGCTCTTCCTGGCCTTCCGGTCGCTGCTGGTCCCGCTCAAGGCGGTCATCACCACGACGATGTCCCTCGGCATCGCCTTCGCGGCCGTCACCTGGACCGTCCAGGACGGCCACGGCGCCCGGCTGCTGGGCCTTCAACCCACCGGGTACGTCGGCGCGTTGGAGGCCGCCATCATGCTGATGTTCGTCTTCGCGCTCTCCGTCGACTACGAACTCTTCCTGATCGCACAGATCCGCGAGCTCCACCGCGGCGGCATGGACAACGCGAGCGCCGTGGTGACCGGCCTCGGGCGCACCGGCGGGCTGATCTCGGCCGCGGCGGCCCTGATCGTGCTGGTCGCCGCGGCCTTCGCGACCAGCCCCGTCGTCACCGTGAAGGAGATCGCCCTCGGTGTCCTGGTGGCCGTGGCCGTCGACGCCACCGTGGTGCGCATGCTGCTGGTCCCCGCCACCATGCGCCTGCTCGGCGAACTCAACTGGTGGACACCGCGCTTGCGGCGGCCGGCGGCGCAGCTCCTCGACGTCCGTCCGGCCGGCGGTGGCGGTGGGCTCTGAGCGCCGGTGTCCTGCGCCGGAGATCCGGCGCAGG
>NZ_JBHWIJ010000001.1:118882-127106 GCF_042732255.1 Kitasatospora sp. NPDC059803
CCCAAGGGCTGCCCAACGCGCCGGCGGGCGGCGCGGGGGGGGGGGTGGGCTGTGCGCGCGGGGGACCGGCGCGGGACACCGGGCCGAGCACACCAGGAGCAGTGCCGGTGGTCCGACCGGGCTACACGGCGGTGTCGATGACGGAGACCATGCCGAAGTGGTGGTGGGCGATGGTGAGGTCGCCCTGGGTGTCGCTGCCGGTGGGGGTGATCATGGCGGAGGAGACGGTGTACTCCCTCGGGCCGCCGCTCTGCATCAGGTAGGGGATGCCGATGGTGGCCGGGGTCTGCGGCCCGAGGGCGCCGAGCCCCGGCGGGACGGAGAGCCGGTAGACGGAGGGGATGGCGGGGTCGTTGTTCTCGTACAGCGCGGTGAGGCCGGGCGGGCGGCCCGCGGTGGGGACCTGGGTGTAGAAGGGGGTGGAGAAGGTGAAGTTCGCGGGGCTCTGGGTGCCGTCGAACAGGGTGCCGGCGCCGTTGTAGAAGTGGAACGGGATCTCGGCCGACGGACCTCCGGCGATCAGGGGGAGCTGGGGGGAGGTGAAGTAGAGGTTGGCGTTGCCGGGGGGCGGGGCGGCCAGGCTGGAGCGGACGAAGCCGAACTCCCACACGTTGCGGGTCAGATCGCTGTCCATGTCGGTGGTGTTGCTCGCGTCGGTGGTGAAGATCGCCCGGCCGATCGGGGGGATGTTGGGGGCGCCGGACAGCAGGGTGAAGGTGACCGGCACGGTCACGGCCGTGTTCGCCGGGAAGCCGTTGAACGAGACCTGGATGACGGAGGGCACGTCGGGCGCGCTGTTCTGGTACAGCCAGCGGGAGGTGCCGCCGCTGACGGACGGCAGCGCCGCGACGTTGGCGTAGAACGGGGTGATGACCTTCAGCGACACCGGTCCGGTGGCCGCGGTGCTGCTGAAGTTGCCGACCGTGACCTGCACGGTGGCCGTCCCGCCGCCCATGTAGGTGCCCGCGTCCGCCGAGCAGTACAGGTTCACGCTGTTCAGCACGTCCGGCCGACGGGTGCTGACTGCGGGGGTCGCGGACCGGTCCTCGGCTGCGGCTGTCACGGGCACGGCTGCGCCCAGGCCCACCACGGCGGCACCCAGTCCTGCGGCCCGGAGGAGGCTTCGGCGTGCCACCGGTGCTGCCCCCGGCCCGCCGGACTCGTCCTCTTCGCGGATTCCATCGACCATGTCTGCGCCTCCATCGGCACGTAGCGGTGAAGCGGGCTCCTGGCCCAACGGCTCGTACACTGACATATCGTCATGTAGCTTTTTGGTCAACGCGCTTGACGGAATCTGTTCCGTTCACCGTGCCGGAGTCAACGCGGCAAGGGTGTACGCCTTCCGAACAGTGGCCACAGGAATGGCGAGCCCCCGGGCGGCGGACGGTGCCCGGGGGCTCGAGAGCGCGTGCTGTGCGCTCAGAGCGAGGCGAGGCTGAAGTCCACCTCGTGCTTCCCGGTCAGGGCCGTCACTCCGGTGTCGCAGGAGCCGGTGATGCCGGACAGGTCGAAGCTTCCCTGGTAGCTGTTGAGGGGCAGGAGGGTGCTGGTCACGTCCGTGATGCCGGTCTCGTCGTTGGTCACCTCGCTGCCACCCGAGTTGCCCTTCTCCCCGCCCTGGAAGGAGACGGTGGTGCGGCCGAGGTCCCTGTTGTTGACGTCGTACCAGGTGAAGGTCGTCGTTCCGGAGAAGGGGTGGTAGGACAGGCAGGAGAACGTCCCGGTGCCGACCGAGGAGATCGTGCCGTGGTCGACGTTCGAGTTGGTTCCGGCGGCGCTGTAACAGTCGTCGAGAGTGCCTTCGACCGTGTAAGAGTTCGATGCCGCCGCGTCGGTCACCGGGTTCTTGAACGTCAGCGTCACCGGCCCTGAGCAGGTCAGGTCTTTCAGTACCTCCGTGGCGTGCGCGGACCCGGCCGCCCCCGGGATCGCTACGGCCAGCAACCCGCCCGCGGCCGCCGCCACCATCAGACGCCTCATCGTGTGCCCCTCTTCCTGTTCGTCGGTGTAGTGCCTTGGCGCCAAGGATCGTCGGTACTCGATCAACCGGCATTTGTGCGGCACCGTCGCACTCCGTGTCTCACCCGGACAGCGGGACGGGGCGGCCAGGTGGTCGGTGCGGGCGCCCCGCCGCGGACGGGCCGGGTCACCCGATCCCCCCTCCGGCGTCGCGGGAGGATCGTGGCCACAGCACTGTTTGAGCATGAGCTACGACGATTGGGTGACGGCCGGAGCCCGTGTGAGGCCTGCCCGCCCCCGGAGGGTGCGCGCCGCCCTCGGTTCCGGATGCCTCGCGGGGGCGCTGGTGCTGCCCGTCGGCGCAACCGCGCCCGCCCGGGACGCGACCACCCGGACCTTCACCACCGACGCCACGTTCACCGTCCCGGACGGTGTCACCGGCATCACCGTCACCCTCGTCGCGGCAGGTGCCGGGGGAGGTGGCGGGGGCGGCGGAGGTGGCACCGGCCTCTTCAAGAGCGGCGGCGGGGGCGGGGCGGGAGGCGGCGGCGGAGGAGGCGCCCGGGTCACCTGCACCCTGGCCGTCACCCCCGGCGACGTGCTGACCCTCACGGTCGGCAGCGGCGGAGCCGGTGGAGCGGGAGGCGCCAGCGGTGAGGAGGCCGACCCGGGCGTCGACGGCGCCGACGGGGGCGCCGGCGGCCGGTCCACCCTCACTGGCGGCGCAGTCGTCCTGGCAGCCGTGGACGGCGGGTCACGTCCCGGGGGTAGGGGCGGGGGCGCGGGCAGCGTGCTCGGCGGCGCCGGGGGCGAGGGAGGCCACGGCGGAGGCATCGTCCCCGCCTCCGCCTGCGAGGGCGGAGGGCCCAGCGGCACAGGCGGATCCGACGGTGACCTCGGCGCCGGTGGTGAGGAAGGCGTCGACGTGACACCGGCCACCGTCGGTCAGACCGTCCCCGGCAGCACGGGCGGCGTGGGCGGCGAAGGCGGTGCAGCGGGGGCCCATGTGCCGGCCGCCTGCCCTGTGGGCACCGGCGACGGCGGGGACGGCGGGGACGGCGGCGACGGCCAGGACTACGTCGGCAACTTCGACGACCCCCAGACCCCCGGCGAGGACGGCACCGCGGGCACCGCGGGCGGCGGAGGCTGCATCACGCTCGTCTACTAGACCAGCGGGCTGGGCCCCGGCGCCGGGTTGATCGGCGTCGGGGCCCAGTGCTTCGTCAGGCCGCCGTGTCCGGGAGGCTCGTCCTGCCCGGCCCGAGCCTGCCGGGCACCGCCCGCTCCGCAGCGAGGGGCGGGGCTTGCGGCAGCGTGGCGGTGGGGCGCCCGTTCGGGATCAGGCGTCCTGCGCGGGGACGAAGGGGACGGGCATGGGCCTGGCCGTGGGGGTGGCCGTAGGCGTGGGGGTGCCCGTAGGTGTGGCAGTGGGCGTGGGGGTGGGCGTGGCGGTGGCGGTCGGGCTGGAGGTGGAGGTCGGTGTCGGCGTGGGGGACTGCGTGCCGGTGGGCAGCGTGATGGTGACCGTCCCGTCCAGCGTCATCGACTTCAGGCCGGTCGGGGTGCTGCAGGCCGTGAGGTCGATGTTGGACTTGACCGGGTCGAGGACCACCGTCCAGGTGGCGCCCTTGTAGCGGCCCGCGGTGATGCCGCCGCTGAGGGGGTTGCTCGACTTGAGCAGGTCCTGGATCGGCTGCATGTCCCAGGTGAAGTCGGTGGTGCCCGGGTCCTCCGTGGTGGGCTGGCCGTTCGCGGTCTCCCAGGTGACGCGCTGCAGGGTGCCGGGCGCGTTCTGGTAGCTGCCGGCCGCGCAGGTCACGCCGTTGCCGAGGCCGGTCCCCACGTAGTCGGCCTGGGTGATGGGGGCGTCACCGGTGCAGTTCAGTAGTTTGGGGTTGCCGAGGGTGGCCGTGATGTTGTCCTGGGGGACGAGGGTGAGGCCGGAGCTGAAGGTCATCGTGAAGTTGTCCTCACAGGTGATGACCTGGGGCACTCCCGCGGCGGAGGTGTCGTACACGAGCAGTCCGCCGACCAGGGTGCCGGCCGCGAGGGCGGCGGCCGCGATACCGATGGGGTGCTTCATGGGGTCGTGCCTTTCTTGGGGTGGGGGAACCCGGTGGTGCTGCGGGCCGGCTCACCCGGGGAGTCCGGGGGCCGGGGCTGTGGGACGGCTCGACGGGGTGGGGAACCCGGAGCCCGAGGGCCCGGCCGCTGCGGGGGAGCCGTCGTCCTCGCCGTGGCGCGCGAGGGTGAGGAGCGCCGTGCCGCTGACCACCAGGACGGCGAGGACGTAGAGCGGGGTCACGGCCGGGGACTTGAACCAGTCGGTGGCCTCGGCGGTCAGGTAGGTGGCGAGGGTGCCGCCGAGGAGTCCGCCCAGCTGGTAGCCGACGGCGGTTCCGCTGAGGCGCACCCGGCTCGGGAAGAGCTCGGAGACCAGGGCCGCCTGGGGGGCGTACATCGCGGCGAAGCCCACCAGCGACAGCAGGTAGGCGAGCACCAGGACCGGAGGAGAGCCGAAGCGCAGCAGGGGCGCGAACGAGGAGGCCCAGACCGCCATGGTGATCGTCCCGGCCAGGCAGACCCGTCGTCTCCCGTAGCGGTCGGACAGCGCGCCGAAGAACGGGATCAGGGTGATCAACGCGAGCGGGGCGAGGAGCGAGAGCGCGATCAGGGCGTTGAGCGACAGGCCGGCGACGCGCAGCAGGGTGAGGACGTAGTTGAACGAGAAGCCGAAGAGCACGACGTCGGCTCCGGCGGTGATCGCCGTGGTGATGAGCAGCTGCCTGCGGTGCCGGGCGATCAGTTCAACGACCGGCCGCCGGCTGCGGGCCCCGGTGAGGGCGAGCGCCCGGAAGGCGGGGGTCTCCTCGATCCGCGCCCGGGCCCACAGCCCCACCACCACCAGCACGGCGGAGAGCAGGAAGGGCAGTCGCCAGCCCCAGGTCATGAACTGGGCGGGGGTCAGCGCACCGGAGACCGCCGTCATGGCCCCGAACGCCAGCAGGTTGCCCGCCGGCGCGCCGATCTGGGCCCAGCTCGACACCAGCCCCCGGCGCCCCGGTTCGGCGCACTCGTGCGCGACGACGGTGGCGGCCCCCCACGCACCGCCCAGGCCGAGCCCCTGGAGCAGGCGCAGCGTGACCAGCAGGAGGGGGGAGGCGAAGCCGATCTGGCCGTAGCCGGGCAGCAGCCCGACCAGGCCGGTGGAGGCCCCGGTCAGCAGCAGCGCGCCGACCAGGGCGGGGCGCCTGCCGTGGCGGTCGCCGAGGTGCCCGAAGAGCGCCCCGCCGACCGGCCGTGCCACCAGCGCTGCCCCGTAGAGGCCGATGCCGGTGAGCGTCGCCGCGAAGGGCGAGAGGTAGGGGAAGAACTGGTGCTTGAAGACCAGCACCGAAGCGTTGACGTAGAGGAAGAAGTCGTACCAGACGAGCGTGGTACCCATGAGGCTGACGATGACCGAGCGGCGGACATCGCGCGTCGCGAAGCGCACATCGAACTCCATTGCGTGTGACTGCCGTCACTTCTAGCAATATTCCAGCGCCGGTGGCATCGCGCCACGCAGGCCGTCGCGGGCTGGACTATTCGCGTGCGCACGGAACCTTTGCCCCGAACTCCGGGGGTTCGCCGGGGCGTCCGGCGTGACCGGTCGGAGATTGGTTCAACTCGGCTCGAAAGTAAGGGAGTTCGTGGTTCATGTGGTCGACTCGACTTCTTGTCCGAATGTGGCGTTCAGGTTAATCGTGTCGCCGGTGAATCGTCGTGCTGTGGAGTGGATTCCGGCCGTCCGACCGCCAGGACAATGCGACTTCCATTCGCATGTGGCTCACTGGCGGGTCGGATTCATGGAGATCCGACTTTCACACCCGGCCCGTCGCCCGCTCCGGCCCCCGCTGCCGTCGCCGGAGTGCTGTCGGACGCCCGTCGGCGACACCTCTGTCCACGGCGCTGTCCGCAGCTCGCCGACGCGGCTTCACCGGGCACACTCGGAAGATCACCAACGGCATCCGCGATCTTCGATCTTCGATCCTCGCCGGAGCCGAACGACGTGGCCAGCCACCCTTGGGAGGAGCCGGCATGAACCGGTCCCGGTTGACGGAGCAGTCCGACGTGGCATCGGGCCCTGACGGTCCGATCACCGTCTTGTCCGGCTACGTCCATCCGACGCGCGGACCGGTGACCTGCCCGGCGGCCCCGCTCGTGGCCGGGTGGCTCCACGAGCGCGGGTTCGCCTCCCGGATCGGTGCCGGCGGGATCCTGCCGGCGGGCCGGGGCGGGCGGCTGTTCGCCACGACCTACATCGACCTGGACGGGGCCGTGGTGGGGATCGCCGTGATCGCTCCGGCCCGCCAGGAGGCGGTGGCGGCGGAGGCCGTCCGCGTCTGGTCGGCCACGGTGCGGACCAGGCGGCTGATCGTCTGCGCGTCGGAGCCCGCGTGCGGGCCGACCCCGGTCGTCCCGTCCCAGCCCCTGAACCGGCTCGCCCCGTCCGCAGGGGGCGCGGGGCAGGCTGAGTGTCCGCGGGCGGCCGCGACGTGGGCCGCCGTCCGGCAGTACGAGGCTCGCGGGGACACCGTCCTCGTGCTCGGCGGCGGCGGTTTCGCCCCGGCTGGTCCCGCCGCGCAGCAGGCGGGCGCGCAGCAGGCGGGGCGGGTCCGGGTGGCCGACGCGGCCGGGGCGCAGGCCCTGCGGTCCGTCGATCCCGAGCGGCTGTCCTTCGTCCAGCACCCGTGCTCACCGGTCGAGGAGGTCGCGGAGATCCTCGGGGTGCTGCGCGCACGGTTCCCGCTGCTTCGAGGCCAGCACCCCGATCAGTGGTGCTACCGCTCCTCCGACCGGCGGCGCGCCGTCCGTGCGGTGGCGGAGTCCAGCGACCTGGTGCTGGTCTCCGCCGGCAGTGCCGTGGCGGCGTCGATCCGCTCCGGCACGTTCGTGGCGTTCAACGGTCTGAACGCCCTGCGGCCCGAGGAGATCGCGGCGGCGGCGACTGTCGGTGTGATCGCCCCGCTGCGGGCGGCCGAGGGCGCCGGAGACGCGACAGACGCGGTGGTCGGGGCGATCGGCGGCCTGGGGCCGGTGAGCGTGGCCTACCACCGTACGGTCACGGAGGTCGCGACCGACGTCCTCGCGCGGACTCCGCGCCGGCCCTGACGGGGAGAAGGCCCGGACGGTGCCGCGGGCGCGAATCGTCAGACGCGCCCGAGGGCGGTGGCCCGTTGGATGAGGTGGTCCGCGGCCGGCCGTCGGCGGTGGGGGAGCAGAAGCCCGGGCATCCGCGCCCTGGCCAGATGGGCCCGGCGGGAAGCCAGCAGCGGGTAGACGTCGAGGAACTCGTGCCAGGTGGCGCAGGCGGCTTCGATGTGCCCGGCCGCCAGCTGCCGTTCGGCCAGCCTGCTGAGGATGACGGCACGGGAGCGGGACTCGCCCCGGGGCCTGCGGGCGGCGGACACCTCCAGGAGCTTGATCGCCCCGGCGGGGTCGCCGAGTTCGACTCCGACGAGGGCCCGCTGGTGGTCCCACGAGGCGCGGTGGTAGTCGCCGATCGGCGGCGGCGGGCCCGTGGCGTTCGTGAGGAGGTCGCGGGCGTCGCCGATGTGGCGCAGCGCGGCCGTCCGATCGCCGACGGCGGCCTCGGACAGGGCGAGTTGCCCCAGGACGGAGGCGCGCAGCCGCGGCGCCGAGGAGCTGATGCGGCAGTCGGCGGCGGCTTGCGCCAGGCGCAGGCTCTGGCGCCGGTGGCCGAGTTCGTAGGCCTGGGTGGCCATGGCGCGCAGGGTCATCGCCTGGGCGGCCGTGTCGCCGGCGTGCCGGGCCAGGTCGAGGGCGAGGCGGTAGTACTGGCCGGCGAGGCCGTTGAGGTCGTCGTCGATGTGCATGAAGGCGCACAGGTAGCACAGTCGGGCGGTGGCTCCGAGGATGCCGAAGTGCCGGACGGGCGGGGCGGGTGCGGCGAGCATGGGCGCCGCCGTGGTCGAGAGGAACGCGGCGAGTGCGGTGCGGGCCTGGCCTCCGCCGTGGACGCGGTCGATCGCGGAGAAGACGGGCAGCAGCAGGGCGAGCGCGTCCGGCTGGGGCGGGGGCGCCTTTGCGCCCGCGGGTACCGGCGGGCCGGTCAGGGCTTCGGTCGGGCCTCCGATCGCGGCTTCGGTCGGGCCTTCGGTCAGGCCGGTCGGGCTGCCGGACGGGGCGGGCGGCGGCGGGTCGGAGAGGAGGTTCCCGAGGCGATCGGGTGCGGCGGGGCCCCGCCCGCGCCCCCCCCCCCCCC
>NZ_JBHWIJ010000002.1:0-37650 GCF_042732255.1 Kitasatospora sp. NPDC059803
GGGGCGGGGGGGGGGGGGGGGGGGCGGGGGCGGGGGGGGGGGGGGGGGGGGGGGGGCCGGGGGGGGGGGGGCGGGGGGGGGGGGCGGGGGGGCCCCCGCGGCGTCTCCCCCCCCGCCCCCGCCTCCCCCACCCGCTGGACGGCCTCCAGCGCCGCCGTCACTCCCCGGGCGAGGGCCGGGCCGGTCAGCGGGCCGGCGCCGACGGCCGCCGCCAGCTCCTGGAGCACCAGGCCGAACAGCGGCCCGCTCGTCCCGCCGACCTCGTCCAGGAACGCGCCCGCCGCCGCGCCCAGCGGTACCGCCGCGGCCTGGCGCCCCGGCGGCAGCCGGTCCAGCGCGGCCAGGGCGCACCGCACGCCGGTGAGCAGGTTGACGCCGAAGTCGCCGTCCCCGGCGGCCTGGTCGAGCCGGGTGAGCTCCTCCTCGGTGACCGCGACGGTCTCGGCGAACCGTCGCATCCAGCCCGCCGTGAAGACGCCGTCGAAGGCCTTCGTGCCCGTCATCTCCTGACCTCCTGGTGACCGGGGGCCGGCGCCGATTGCGCGACCGGCCAGGCCGCCGTGTACGCGGGGGCGTCGAGCAGCGCGAGCGTCTGTTCGTCGGCGGCGAGCAGGGTGATCGAGAACCCCCGCATGTCGAGGGCGGTGACGTAGTCGCCGACCAGGCTGCGCGCCAGGCGGCGCCCGCCGGCGTCCAGGACGGCGGCCAGTTCGTACAGGACCGCGTACAGCTCCAGGCCGGTGGTCGCGCCCAGCCCGTTGACCAGCGCGACGAGGGGGGCGCGGGCCGGGCGCAGCGCCTCCAGCAGGCGTAGCGCCATCCGGCCCACCAGGACGGCCAGCGGTTCGCACTCCAGGGAGAGTTCGGCCCGTTCGCCGTGGATGCCGACGCCGAACTCGACCGTCCGGTCCGACACCTCGAAGGCCGGCCGGCCGGTGGCCGGGGAGGTGTGTGCGGCGCCGGCCACCGCGATGCTGCGGCAGCGCCCGGCCAACTCGGCTCCCAGCAAGGAGAGTTCCGCCAGTCCGAGCCCGAGGTCGGCGGCCGCTCCGAGGATCTTCTGCACCAGGACGGTGGCCGCCGTCCCGCGCCGGCCGGCGGCGACGGACTCGGACTCGGAGGCGAGGTCGTCGTCCACCAGGACCCTGGCGCACGGTATGCCCTGGCGGTGCAGCCGTTCGGCCGCGATGCCGAAGTTGATCCGGTCGCCGGTGTAGTTCTTCACGATGTGCAGGACGCCGTCCTCGCCGGCGACCGCGCGCGAGGCCTCGAAGATCTGCCGGTTGTGCGGTGAGGCGAAGATCCGGCCCGGGCAGGCGGCGTCGAGCATGCCCCGGCCGACGAATCCGACGTGCAGGGGCTCGTGCCCGGAGCCGCCGCCGGAGAGCAGTCCGACCCGGCGCCCGGGGGCCCGGTCACGGGCGCGGACGAATCCGAGGTCGGGGTCGTGGACGACGAGCGATGGGTGGGCCCGGGCGAATCCGGCGAGTGCGCTCGCCACCAGGGCGTCCTGATCGGTTTCGAGGTAAGGGGCCACGTCCGGCTCCGCTCGGTAGGGCGGCCGCGCTGCGCGCGATCGCCGATCACGTTCACCCATGCTTGGGCAGGCGCCCGCGCGCGGCAACCCGCAGACGGAAGTGCGCGAGGGCCCGGGACGGCCGCCCGGCGGGCGGTTCGGGGCCTTCGGGGCGCCGGCGCTTCGCAGGGGCGCGGCACCCACTCGGGTGATGTCGCGCCCGCCGGTCCGGCGGGCCCGGGCCCGGGTTTCCCCCCGCTTCCGTACGGTCTCCCGGTGTCCGGGCCGTAATCCGTTCCCGGAGTTCCGGTGGCGGCCGGATGGTATCCGGAGTTTTGACATTCCGCTTAAAGTCATACAGTCTTCTCGGCATGTCTGACCGTCACCCGATCGAGTGCGCCGCCATCGAGCTGGCGCTGATCGGCGTGGCCGCGCACTGCGTTTCCGACAATCTCTGTCGCTGAATCCTCCTGTCCCGACGCGTAGCGGTGATCGCCGCCCCGGGACGTCGCCCCTCCCTGCGGGCGCGGTGCCGCTCACTCTCCTCACGGCCTCACTGTCGCCCGCCTTCCTCCGTACACCATCGGTAGCGAAAGGCCCCCTTTCCGATGTCTCGAACCACCTTCACCCCCCGCCGCCTCGCCGCGGCGACCGTCACCGTCGCCCTGGCCGTCGGAGTCGCGGCGTGCGGACCGAAGGGCGACGGCGGTGGAAGCACCGGCAAGGACGCCGCACCGCAGCAGGGCGGCACCCTCACCGTCCTCAACCAGAACCCGCAGGACCAGTTCGACCCCGCACGGCTCTACACCTCCGGCGGCGGCAACGTGCCCTCCCTGGTCTTCCGCACCCTCACCACCCGCAACCGGGCCGACGGCGCGGCCGGCACCAAGGTCGTCCCCGACCTCGCCACCGACACCGGCACCCCCTCGGAGGGCGCGACGGTGTGGACGTACCACCTCAAGGACGGCCTGAAGTACGAGGACGGCTCGGCGATCACCACCGCCGATATCAAGTACGGCATCGAAAGGTCATTCGCCCTCGAACTCTCCGGCGGGGCGCCATTCCTGAGGGACTGGCTGGTCGGCGCCGCCGACTACCAGGGCCCGTACAAGGACGGCCGCGCTCTGGACGCGATCGAGACCCCGGACGAGAAGACCATCACCTTCCGCCTCAACAAGCCCGAGGGCGACTTCCCGTACCTGGCCACCCAGACGCAGTTCGCCCCCGTCCCGAAGGCCAAGGACACCGGGACGAAGTACCAGGAGCACCCCGTCTCCTCCGGCCCCTACCAGGTCGTCAAGAACGAGAACGACGGCGCGCACCTCGTCCTCAAGCGCAACCCCAACTGGTCCGCGGCCAACGACGACCAGCGCAAGGCGTACCCGGACACCGTCGACGTGCAGTCCGGGCTCGACCCGGCGGTGATCAACCAGCGGCTCTCCGCCGGCACCGGCGCCGACGCGGCCGCCGTCACCACCGACACCAACCTCGGCCCCTCCGAGCTCGCCCAGGTGAAGGACGACAAGGCCCTCGCCGCCCGCGTCGGCACCGGCCACTTCGGCTACGTCAACTACCTGGCGTTCAACCCCAAGGTCAAGCCCTTCGACAACCCCAAGGTCCGGCAGGCCGTCGCCTACGCGCTCAACCGCACCTCGGTCGTCAACGCCGCCGGCGGCTCCTCGCTCGCCGAGGCCGCCACCACCTACCTGCCCACCCAGGAGACCTTCGGGTACACGCCCTACGACCCGTTCCCGGCCGGCGCCACCGGCAACGCGGAGAAGGCCAAGGAGCTGCTGAAGGAGGCCGGCTACCCGGACGGCCTGACCATCACGCTGACCCACTCCACCGAATCGGGCAAGGGCTACGGCCCGAACCTGGCCACCGCCGTCCAGGACGGCCTGAAGGCGGCCGGGATCACCGTCCAGCTCGACGCCCTGGACTCCACCAGGTACTCCAAGACGATCCACACCGTCAGCACCGAACCCGGCCTCTTCCTCTCCGGCTGGGGCGCCGACTGGCCCTCCGGCGGCCCCTTCCTCGCGCCGATCTTCGACGGCCGGCAGATCGTCACCGACGGCTACAACTTCAACTCCGCGCAGCTGGACGACCCGTCGGTGAACGACGAGATCGACCAGATCAACAAGATCACCGACCACGCCGAGGCCGCCAAGCGCTGGGGCGCCCTGGACAAGCGGATCGGCGACCAGGCCCTCACCGTCCCGCTGTTCCACCCCGTCTACAAGCGCCTGTCGGGCAAGGACGTCCGCAACATCGTCATCAGCGACTGGACCGGCGTGCTCGACATCTCCCAGGTCGCGGTCAAGTAGCGGGCGGGATCGGACGGATCGGTCAGACAACCATGGCTCCACAGGAACCCCAGGCCGGGGAGGCCCTCGCGGCCTCCCCGGCCGCCGGGGGCCGGACGGTGTGGCGGCGGCTGCTCGCGCGGCGCGCCGTCCTCGCCGCCGGCCTCGTCATCGCCCTGCTCGCCCTGATAGCGGCAGCGGCACCGCTGCTCAGCGCGATCGAGGGCCAGGACCCCACCAGCTACCACAACGACCTGCTCGACTCGGCGGCCGGCGGAGTGCCCACCGGCTCCTTCGGCGGCGTCAGCGCCGAGCACTGGCTCGGCGTCGAACCCGGCACCGGGCGCGACGTGTTCGCCCGACTGGTCCACGGCGCCCGGATCTCGCTGCTCGTCGCCGTCGGCGCCACCCTCGTCCAGGTCACCATCGGCGTCCTGCTCGGCCTCGCCGCGGGCCTCGGCAGCCGGCTGCTCGACCAGCTGATCGGCAACACCACCGAGGTGATGCTCGCGCTGCCCTCGCTGGTCTTCGCCATCTCGCTGATGGCGGTCGTGCCCTCCGACTTCCCCCGCCCGCTCCTGCTGACCCTGGTCATCGGGCTGCTCGGCTGGGCCGGCACCGCCCGGCTGGTCCGGGCGCAGACGCTCAGCCTCCGCCAGCTCGACTACGTGGCCGCGGCCCGGCTCGCCGGCGCCACCCGCTGGCGGATCGCCCGCCGGGAGCTGCTGCCGTCCCTGGCCGCGCCCGTCATCACCTACGCCGCGGTGCTGCTGCCGTCCAACGTGATCGCCGAGGCCGGGCTGTCCTTCCTCGGCGTGGGCGTCAAGCCGCCGACCTCGTCGTGGGGCCAGATGCTCTCCGGCGCGACCACCTGGTTCCGCGCCGACCCGATGTACGTGCTGCTCCCGTCCGCGCTGCTGTTCGCCACGGTGCTCGCCTTCACCGTGCTCGGCGACG
Organism: Kitasatospora sp. NPDC059803; assembly: GCF_042732255.1. Lineage (NCBI taxonomy): Bacteria > Bacillati > Actinomycetota > Actinomycetes > Kitasatosporales > Streptomycetaceae > Kitasatospora > Kitasatospora sp. NPDC059803. The sequence continues at coordinate 4,780 of NZ_JBHWIJ010000002.1, forward strand.
CCGTCCGCACCGAGCTCGACCCCCGCGCGGCCTCCCGGCTGCGGGTCGGAACGGCGCGCGGCGCCGGCTCGTCGGGCAGCGGCTCGTCAGGCTCCGCATCGTCGGGCAGCGGCTCGTCGGACTCCGCCCGCCCCGGCCCGTCGGCCGCCGCCGCCGAGGAGGCCACCGCATGACCCGCTTCCTGTTCCGCAGGGCCATCGGCATGGTCGGCGTCCTGCTCGCCATCTCGCTGATCGTCTACGCGGTCTTCTACATCGCCCCCGGCGACCCCGCCCAGCTGGCCTGCGGCGAGAAGTGCAGCCCCGCCCAGGTCCTCCAGGTGCGCGAACGGCTCGGCCTCGACGCACCGGTCTACCTCCAGTACGCCCACTTCCTCCAGGGCGTCGTGGCCGGCCGCGACTTCAGCGCCGGAACGGGCCTGCTGCACTGCCCGGCGCCGTGCCTGGGCGTCTCCTACCGCAGCGGCGAGCAGGTCACCGACATGATCGCCGCCCGGCTCCCGGTGACGGCCTCGCTGGCACTCGGCGCGATGGTGCTCTGGCTGGCCCTCGGGGTCGGCACCGGACTGCTCTCCGCGCTGCGCCGGGGCCGGCTCAGCGAGCGGCTGCTGACCGCGCTGACGCTGGCCGGCAACTCCATCCCGGTCTTCGTCATCGGCCTGGTGCTGCTCATCGTCCTGTGCGCCCAGCTCCAGTGGCTGCCGTTCCCGAGCTACGTACCGCTCACCGAGGACCCGCAGCAGTGGTTCTGGGGCCTGCTGCTGCCCTGGGTCTCGCTCGCGCTCATCGAGTCCGCCAAGTACGCCCGGCTGACCCGCTCGTCCATGCTGGAGACCCTCGCCGACGACCACATCCGGACCTTCCGGGCGTACGGCGTCAGCGAGCGGCGCCTGGTGACCAGGCACGCGCTGCGCGGCGCGCTCACCCCGGTGATCGCGCTCACCGCCATGGACCTCGGGACGATGTTCGGGTCCGCCGTGCTGACGGAGTCACTGTTCGGGCTCCCGGGGCTCGGCAAGCTGCTGGTCAGCTCGGTCAGCCTGATCGACCTGCCGACCGTCGTCGGCCTCACCCTCGTCACCGGGTTCGCCGTGGTCCTCGCCAACGTCGTCGCGGACGTGCTCTACGCGGTGACCGATCGAAGGGTGGTCCTGACGTGAGCGCCGAACCCCTGGTTTCCCCCCTGGTCGACGTCCGGGATCTGGTCGTCGACTTCCCGGTCGGCGACGGGCACGTACGCGCCGTCGACGGCGTGGGCTTCACCCTGGAGGCCGGGCAGGCGCTCGGCATCGTCGGCGAGTCCGGGTCCGGCAAGAGCACCGTCGCCTACGGACTGCTCGGCCTGCACCGCGGCACCGGCGCCCGGGTCGGCGGCTCCGTCCGGGTCGCCGGCGTCGACGCCGTCACCGCCGAGGGCGACGAACTGCGGCGGCTGCGCGGCGGGTTGGCGGCCATGGTGTTCCAAGACCCGCTCTCCGCCCTCGACCCGTACTACGCGGTGGGCGACCAGATCGCCGAGGTCGTACGCGTCCACCGGGCCGTCTCCCGCCGGGCCGCCAGGGCCCGGGCCGTCGAGGTGCTCGGCCGCGTCGGCATCCCCGATCCGGCGCGTCGCTCGCGGTCGCGTCCGCACGAGTTCAGCGGCGGCATGCGCCAGCGGGTGCTGATCGCGATGGCGCTGGCCTGCGAGCCGCGGCTGCTGGTCGCCGACGAGCCCACGACCGCGCTGGACGTCACCGTCCAGGCCCAGATCCTCGACCTGCTGCACGAGTTGCGGGCCGAGACCGGGGCCGGGCTGGTCCTGGTCACCCACGACCTGGGGGTGGTCGCCGGGAGCGTCGACCGGGTGCTGGTGATGAAGGACGGCCGGGCGGTGGAACACGGCCCGGTCACCGAGGTGCTGGGCGCGCCGCGCGAGCCGTACACCCGCGCGCTGCTGTCGGCGGTGCCCCGGGTCGACGCTCCGGGCGCTCCTGGCGCTCCGGGCGCTGCACACACCGGGCCTGCCGGGCCTGCCGGAGGCGCCGCCGCCGACGGAGCCGCCGGGCGCACCGACGGCGACGTCCTGCTCGAAGCCACCGACCTGCGCCGGGAGTTCGCCACCCGCGGCGGCCTCACCCGGCGCGCGGCCCCCGTGGCCGCCGTGGACGGCGTCTCGCTCACCGTGCGCGCGGGCGAGACGCTGGGCATCGTCGGCGAGTCCGGCTCCGGCAAGACCACGCTCGGGCGGACGCTGGTCCGGCTGCTGGAGCCGACCGGCGGCCGGCTCCACTACCGCGGCCGGGACATCGGAGCGCTCGGGGAGAAGGAACTGCGCCCGCTCCGGCGGGAGTTGCAGATGGTCTTCCAGGACCCGGTGTCCTCGCTCAACCCGCGCCGCAGCATCGGGGAGTCCATCGCCGACCCGCTGCGCATCGCCGGTGAGAGCGACGAGCGCCGCATCCGCGCCCGGGTCGGCGAGCTCCTCGAACGCGTGGGCCTCGACGCCGACTGGTACCACCGCTACCCGCACGAGTTCTCCGGCGGACAGCGCCAGCGGGTCGGCATCGCGCGGGCGCTCGCGCCGCAGCCGCGACTGATCGTCTGCGACGAGCCGGTCTCGGCACTGGACGTCACCACCCAGGCCCAGGTGGTCGCGTTGCTGGGCGAGTTGCAGCGCGACCTCGGCCTCGCGCTGGTCTTCATCGCCCACGACCTGGCCGTGGTCCGACAGGTGAGCGACCGGGTCGCGGTGATGCGGGCCGGGCGGATCGTCGAGCAGGGCGACGCCGACGCCGTGTACGACTCCCCCCAGCACGCGTACACCAAGGGCCTGCTGGCGGCCGTGCCGGTGCTGGACCCCGTCGAGGCGACCGCCCGGCGCACCGCCCGGCTGGCATCCGCCGGGGCCTGACCGGCTCCCTGACCGGGGCCCGCACCTCACCGGTGCGGGCCCCGGCCGGAGTGCTCAGCTCAGGCAGCCGACGTGCGCCAGGGCCCGCTTGAGCAGCGCCCCCTGACCGCCGGGCATGTCCTGCTGCACCAGCGGGGAGGCGGCCTCCTGCGGGCTGAACCAGACCAGGTCGAGCGCGTCCTGGCGCGGCCGGCAGTCGCCGACCACCGGCACGACGTACGCCAGCGACACCGCGTGCTGGCGCGGGTCGTGGAACTCGGTGATCCCCAGGGTCGGGAAGTACTCGGCGACCGTGAACGGTTGCAGCGAAGCGGGGATCCGGGGCAGCGCCACCGGGCCGAGGTCCTTCTCCAGGTGCCGCAGCAGGGCGTCGCGGATCCGCTCGTGGTGCAGCACCCGGCCGGAGACCAGCGTGCGGCTGACCGTCCCGTCCGGTCCGATCCGCAGCAGGAGACCGACCTGGGTGACCTCGCCGGCGTCGTCGACGCGGACCGGCACGGCCTCGACGTACAGGATCGGCATCTTGGCGCGGGTGGTCTCCAGCTCCTCGGGGGCGAGCCAGCCTGGCGTGGTTTCCGTCATGTCAGCCATTCGCCGATCGTACGTTCCCGGGCCCCGTCCGCGCCGGGCGCCCCGCCCGTCACACCGTCGAGCGCCGGCCCGCCGCGCCGACCCGCCGCACCGCTCTGCCGCACCGCTCTGCCGCACCGCTCTGCCCGGAGGCCCCACCAGAGCGCCCGGAACCGCGCTCGACGGGCACTTGAGGAATCCGGCCCCCGCCCCTCGGCCCAACTAGGGTGCGACGCGTCCGCCCCACCATTCCGTCGACCCGAACAAGCAGCCGAATGACGCCCACCCGAGCGGACGCTCCGCGCCCGAGAGGAGAACCGCCATGCACCTCAAGGTCCTCGGCCCCCTCACCGCCGACCTCAACGGCATCTCCGTCGTCCCCACCGCCGCCAAGCAGCGCCAGATCCTGGCCCTCCTCGCGCTCTACCCGAACCGCATCCTGCCCACCGCCACCCTGATCGAGGAGATCTGGGGCGACGACCCGCCCAGACAGGCGCTCACCACCATGCAGACGTACATCCTGCAACTGCGCCGCCGGATCACCCACGGCCTCGGGCCGACCCCGCACATCACCGCCAAGGACATCCTGACCACCCGGCACGGCGGCTACCAGCTCACCACCCACCCGGACAACCTCGACGTCCACACCTACAGCCTGCTCACCACCCAGGGGCAGCACGCCTTCAACCACGGCCACGACCACCAGGCCGCCACCCACTTCCGGCAGGCCCTCGCCCTCTGGCACGGCCCGGCCCTGGTCGACGTGCGGCCCGGACCGATTCTCGCCATCGAGATCATGCGCCTGGAGGAGAGCCGCCTGATCACCCTGGAACGCCGCATCGACACCGACCTGCGGCTCGGCCGGCACAACGAGCTCATCCCCGAACTCACCCACCTCACCCACCAGCACCCGCACCACGAGGGCCTGCACGCCCAGGCCATGGTCGCGCTCTACCGGGCCGGCCGGCAGACCACCGCCCTCGCCACCTACCACCACCTGCGGCACCGCCTCACCACCGAGCTCGGCATCCAGCCCTCCCCGCACCTGCAACACGTGCACCACGCGATCCTCACCCTCGACCCCGCCCTCAACACCCCGACCACGGCCCACCCGACCACCTACAACCTCTACCCGGCCTGAGCTCCCGCCCCGACCACCCCACCGACCCCCGACCATCGACCACCCACCACCGGCCCGAGCTCCCAGCCCGCCCTCACCCCCAGGACCCGCCATGACCACCGCACCCGAGCAACCCCTCGCCCTGATCACCGGCGGCACCCGCGGGATCGGCCTCGCCATCGCCCGCGAGCTCGGCAGCCGCGGCCACCGCCTCTTCATCTGCGCCCGCACCGGCCCGCACATCACCGAGGCGCTGGCCACCCTGCGCGGCGAGGGCCACCAGGCCGACGGCACCACCTGCGACGTACGCGACCCCACCCAGGTCAGCGCGCTGATCCGGCACGTGGTGGCCGAGCACGGTCCGATCACCGTGCTGGTCAACAACGCCGGCCGCACCGGCGGCGGGCCGATCGCCACCACCACGGACGACCTCTGGTACGACGTCATCGACACCAACCTCAACGCCGTCTTCCTCGTCACCCGGGAGACCCTCAAACACGGCCACCTCACCGGCACCGCACACCCGCGGATCATCAACATCGCCTCCACCGCCGGGAAGCAGGCCGTCACCCTCGGCGCCCCGTACACCGCGAGCAAGCACGCCGTGATCGGCTTCACCCGGGCACTCGCCAAGGAACTGGCCCCGACCGGCACCACCGTCAACGCCATCTGCCCGGGCTACGTGAACACCCCGCACACCACCCGGATCCACCACGAGTACGCCACCGCCTACAACACCACCCCCGAGACCATCCACCAGCACTTCCAGACGCACATCCCGCTCGGCCGCTACACCACCCCGGAGGAGGTCGCCTCGCTGGCCGGCTACCTCACCTCCCCGACCGCCGCCAGCATCACCGCCCAGGCACTGAACGTCTGCGGCGGCCTCGCCACCCAGTAACCCCGGCGCAACCCTGGCCGGCCCACGGGAAGGAACCGGGCTCCGGTGCCCGCTGATCAGCGATGACGAACCGTCACTTCTCCAGCGCACCCGTCACCCTGCTGGTGGCCGGCGCCCCGTCGCCCGAGCCCTGCCTGCCCGCCGCCCGCCCGCCGAGACGGCTCGACACCGGCGCGGTCAACGCCGCGCTGGCCCGCACCGCCACCCGCCGGTGGCGACCGCCACAGCCGCGCGGGGCCGGCCGGCCCCCGGAGTTCCTGCTGGTCGAACTGCAGCAGACGTACGAGGCCGACGTGCTGCGCGCCGCCCTGCGCGCCGTCGACGCGGCCGGTCCCGCGCCCCAGGACCGGGCGGACGCGCTCTGGGAGCGCACGGTGGACGGCCCCGACGGACTCGACCGGGTCCTGGCCGACCTCGGACGCGCCCTCGCCGCCGGAGCGCGGCTGCGCGCCGTCCTGGTCGAGGACCGCCGGGACGGCCTCCGGCGCCTGTTCGTCGGCATCGCCGCCGCACCGTCCGCGCGCGCCGCCGAACTCGTGGAACGGCTGCGGGAGGCACTGGCGCACCCGCCGGAGCCCGTCACGGTGCCGACCAGCGCGCTGCAACGGGAGATGCTGCGCCAGGTCATCGGGCGCGCCGACCACGGCGGGCGACACGTCGAACAGCTGTCCTGGAACTGGCACGGGCCGCTGGACACCGACCGGTTCACCGCCGCCTGGCAGTCCGTGTTCGACCACGAGACGGTGCTGCGCGCCGCCTTCGACTGGGACGACACCGCCGGCGACCCCTGGATGGTGCTGCACGAACGCGCCGTCCCCGACGTCACCCGGCACCCGCACGGCGCGATCGGCTGGGACGACCTCCTGGAAGCCGACCGGCACCGCGGCTTCGACCTGCGCCGACCCGCTCTGCTGCGCGCCACCCTGCTCGACTCCGGGCCGCAGGACCAGGACGACGGGCCGGTCACCCGGGTCCTGCTCACCTACCACCACGCGATGCTCGACGGCTGGAGCGTGCGGCTGCTCCTCCAGGCCTTCTACCGCGCCTACCTGACCGGCGGCGTCCTGCCCGGCGGCGAGCGCCGCCCCGACGTCCGCGACCACGCCCACTGGCTCGACGCCCAGGAAAGCGACGCCGCCCGGCAGTTCTGGGCCACCCGGACCGCCGCCAGCGCCGTCCTCCCGCTCGCCCCCGACCCGGCCCGGCACGGCAGCGGACGCGCCCGGCGCCGGCTCACCCCGTACGAGGCGGTCCGGCTGCGCGGCTGGGCGGCCACCTGGGGGGCGGGCGAGAGCAGCGCCCTCCAGGCCGCCTGGGCGCTGCTGCTCTACCGCGCGGCACAGTCCCACGAGCAGCGCCCACCGGCCCGGGCGGTACGGGTCGGCTTCGCCGTGACGGTCTCCGGGCGGGGCATCCCGCTGGACGGCATCGACCGACTGCCCGGCGCGCTGCGCAACCCGCTGCCGATCTCCGTCCGGGTCCACCCGAGCACGACGGTGCCGCAACTGCTCGCCGCCCTGCGCGACGACGTGCTCGACCTCGCCGCCTACGAGTGGATCTCGCCCGGACAGGCCCACCGCTGGAGCGCCACCCCGCGCGGGCAGCGGCCGCACAGCCTGGTCGTCCTGGAACACCAGCCGACCGCCCCGCACCACCTGCGGCTGGAGACCGACCTGGCCGCGCACGGCATCCACGTGGAGAACCCCGTGCCGACCGGCACCTTCACCTCGTACCCGATCACCCTCGCCGCCCACTACGACGCCACCGGCGGACTCGTCCTCACCACCACCCACGACCGCGCCCTGCTGGCCGACCGGGACGCCGTCGAACTCCTCAGCCAGAGCGCCCACCTGCTGCGCACCTTCCCCGACCTGCCGAGCGGCCTCAGCACCTCCGAAGTGCTGCGCTCCACCCTCGCCGGACACCCGGCGCCCCGACCCGGCGGGCCCGCCGACCACCCGCCGGGCCCGGACGCCCCGGACGCGCCGCCGGACGGCCCGGCCGTCCGGCTGGAGGTGCTGCGCCGGGCCGCCCGCCCAGGCGCGGGCTGGGTACTACTGCTGCCCCCACCCGACGCCCCGCACACCCGCTACCCCGGCACCGCACGCGGCTGGCCGGGCCCGCAGGCCCTCGGCGTGCTCCGCCCGGCCGCCGGCCCGCCGTCACCGGCCGCCTACCGCCCGGTCCTCGCCCCGCTGCTGGAGTCCCCGGCCCCGGTCGCCCTGGTCGCCGCGCACGGCAGCGGCGTCACCGCCTACGAGGTCGCCCGGCTCGGCCCACCGGCCCGCCCCCCGCTGGTCGTCCTGCTCCCCGACGACGCCGCCCCGTCCGACCTGTTCGCCCTGGCCCCCCTCCTCGCCGGCCCGCCCCCGCCGTGACGCGCCGCTGGCGGTCGTACCGTGAGGCATGGCCCGCTTCGTCCTGACCCGCCGTTCGCCCCTGCCCCCGGCCGTCTGCTGGGAGCGGCTGACCGCCTGGCCCCGGCACGGGGACCGGGTGCCGTTCACCCGGGTCACCGTGGTGCGGGGCGGCGGCGGGCGGGCGGGGGACGCCATCCTGGCCCGGACGGCCATCGGGCCGTTCCGGTTCGACGACCCGATGGAGATCGTCGGCCTGACCACCCCCGAGGCCGGGCGCGACGGGCTGTGCCGGCTGGAGAAGCGGGGCCGACTGGTGCTCGGCTGGGCCGAACTGCGCGTGCGGGCCCCCGGCCAGGACACCGGGGAGGCCGCCTGGTCCGAGGTGACCTGGACGGAGGAACTCCGGGTCGCGCGCCTGCCCGCGCTGCTCGACCCGCTCGTGGCCCGCGCCGGGCGCCTGGTCTTCGGCCGGGTGCTGGATCAGCTGCTGGAGCCGGGGGCGGCGGCTACGACCTGACGTCCCACCAGAGCCGGTCCTGCCGGCGGACGTACCCGCACGGGTCGGCGTCGACCGTGACGCGCTCGTGCTCCGCCGGCGTTTGGTGCCGGGCCCGGCCAGTGGCGTCGGGTCTGCCTCCTACGCCGACAGGATCGGCAGCAGCCACGACGCCCGACGACTTCACCAGCATCTGGCCACGATCGCAGCTCGATGAGCCGCCACAGCCCGCGTCCGCTCACGCCAGAAAGAGCATCGCCGCAACTCTGGACATCACCCGGACCAAACAGGAGGACCCCTCACTGTGCGACATGGTCACCAAACTCCGCCGCATGATCATCGCCACCCGATTCATGCCCAGCCGCCCAGTTCAGCCCACAAGTAGGAAATCCACACCACCCAACAAGCCTGGGCCAGCACCAACGCCGCGCAAGACCCAGGCTTCGGTGTAGTCGCTCGGCGCCCGGTTCATAGTGATCCGCCCAATTTCCAGGCGCATTGATCAGGCGCATTGATGAGGTTGCGTCGTCGCAATGCGTCAGCGCCAACCTGGTGCCACGGGTGGCGCTCGTCCGGTCCCTCAGCCGCGTGTCAGCTTGAGATGCGGGCTTCGATGCCGTCGAGGAGGAAGTCGAGGCCGGTCCGGAAGGTCTGATCGGCGTCCAGGTGAGGACCGTCGCGGACGACCGTGGCCAGCGCGGGGAATCGGCCCGTGGCGAAGGTGCGCTCCAGGTACGGCCCGGTCGGCCTGACCTGGCCCTCGACCCCAGGCGTCACCCTCCTGGGCGACGCCGCCCACCTGATGCCCCCGGTAGGGCAGGGCGCCAACATGGCGATGCTCGACGGCGCCCTGCTCGGCCTCGCACTGGCCGCCCACCCGGACGACCACCCCGCCGCCGTCGAGGAGTACGAACGCGAGATGTTCGACCGCACCGGCGCTGTCGGCCGACAGTCCGCGGACATGCAGGAGATGCTGGCGTCGCCGGATGCCAGCCAGAAAATGTTCGCATTCTTCCAACCTGCCTGACTGCAAGCGAATACGACGAGGCAACCCAGAGCTTCGGCGTAGCCGCCTGGCGTCAGGTTCGTGACGGCCCGTGGGGCAGGTGGCTCTGGGATCGGAAGCAGGCACAGCTTCCAAGATCATGGACTTCTCCACGTCCCGTGACCCGAGTGGAAGACCGTGTCTGCCGACGCATCATCGCCGATGCCCCGCCCCACCTGCTCGAACGGCTCGGACTGCGGCCCGATCCGCTGCCGCCGTGCCGCCTTCTGTTCTGCATACGTCAACGCGCCCTGTACAGGGGCACGTTCACCCGGTGCCGATCCGGCGGCCGGTGACGCCGACCGGCTGGACGCGCACCCACAGCGGGCGGGAACCGCCGGCCCACGGGGTGGCGCCCGGGAGGGTCGAGAGCCGCTGCTCCTCGTCCGGAGTGTCGGCGTGATGGGCCTCGCCGAGGATGAGGACGCTCCAGCCACGGCTCCGATGGTCGTCGATGTGGTCCACCTCGAACGAGACGGGTGCGCCGTCCTTCGGGGCGGCGGCGCCTCGGGGAGCTGTACGGTAGGCGATCGTCCTGGCGTCCACCACGTAGTTGACCGGGAGCACGACGGGGGCCGTGGCGCCGGGCAGGCCGATCCGGCCGACACCGTGGGTACCGAGCAACTCCCAGCACTGCGGCTCGGTCAGATGGAGCAGCAGGGGGCGCGGATCGGCGTCGTCCTGCCCCGGTGGGGCGTCGGGGCGCCGGCCCGAGAGCAGCTCCGGCCAGGCCATCCCGAGCACGGCGGCGATCCGGACGAGCCCGGGTGGGTCGAACTCCGGCCCCGATTGCAGGAGTTGCCGCAGATAGGAGGGCGACATGGCGGCCCGGTGGGCGAGCATCCGTTCACTCATGCCGAGTTGGTCGCACCGCTGGACGATCCGGCGGGCGATGTCGCCCGGGTCGGTACGACTGGTCATCATTTCAACTCCTCCGTACATGGGAGGTCACGTCCGGAAGAGCGCGACCTTGAGCGCCCCGGTGTCGGCGGCGTCGGCGAAGACGTCGTAGGCGTCCTGCATCTCGTCGAGGCCGAAGCGGTGGGTGACCAGGCCACCCACGTCCAGGTGCAGGTCGGTGCCGCAGATGGTGACCGCGTCCACCCTCACAACGGCGTCGTCCGGGGCTCGAACGGCCGGGTCGGGAACGTTGCCCCAGGTGCGACGGTCGGGTCCGTGGTAGGTGAGCGCTTTCATGCTGCGGTCACTCCTCTCGGAGGGCGGAGCCGGGCGCTTCCGCTCGTTCTCCCAGCGTTCCCCGCGGTCGTACCCGCCGCCAGGGGTCCGGTGGGGTGCTCCCACTGGGCCGATGGGCCCCCTTGCGCCTGACGCGCCGCAGCCGGCGCGCCTACGCTGGTCAGTGGGCACCGAGGGCGAGCCACGGAGGATCCCTTGAGCAGTGCGTCGGAGAGTCCCGACCCCGTGCCGAAGCTACGGCTGGACGAGCTCCTGGAGGAGCTCCAGGCCCGGTTGGACGCCGCCCGCGGTACCCGCGACCGGGTGCACAGCCTGTTGGAGGCGGTGCTGGCGGTCGGGCGCGACCTGGAGCTGACCGAGGCCCTGCAGCACATCGTGGAGGCGGCGGTCACCCTGGTGGACGCCGAGTACGGCGCGCTCGGTGTGATCGGCGAGGACCAGCGGCTGTCCCAGTTCATCCCGGTCGGGGTCACGGACGACCAGGTCAAGCTGATCGGCTCGCTACCGTCCGGGCACGGCATCCTCGGCGAGCTGATCCGCCGCCCTGAAGCGCTGCGGCTCTCCCGTATCGCGGACCACCCGGCCTCTTACGGTTTTCCGGCCAACCACCCACCGATGCGGTCCTTCCTGGGGGTGCCGATCCGGATCCGGGGCAAGGTGTTCGGCAACCTCTACCTGACCGAGAAGCGTGGCGGCGGCGATTTCGACGCCGAGGACGAGTCGGTGCTCGCCACCCTCGCCGTCGCCGCCGGTGTGGCCATCGACAATGCCCGCCTCTATGCCCGGGCACGCCGGCGGCAACGCTGGTTGGAGGCGAGTGCGGAGGTCACCAGCAGCCTGCTGTCGGGCAGCGGGGAGCAGGAGGTGCTGGACCTGCTGCTCGCCCGGGCCGCCGAGATCGCCGGCGCGGATCTCGCCGTCGTGGCTGTGCCGCGGCCGGATGTCGGGGAGTTGGAGGTGCGGATCGCCATCGGCCTCGGCGACCGGGCACACCGCGGTCTGGTGCTGCCGGTCGAGGGCACGTTCATGGGCGCGGCCTTCCGCACCGGCGGCCTCGTGGTGAGTCCCGATGTCCAGAAGGATCCTCGGATCACCGCCGGACCACCGCGTTGGAGGGGACTGGGCCCGGCGGTGGCGGTGCCGGTCGGCACGGCCGAGCGCGGGATCAGGGGTGTGTTGCTGCTGGCCCGGGCGGCCGGCGCAGCGCTGTTCGACGAAGGCGAGTCCGGGCCGCTGCTGGGCTTCGCCGCCCAGGCCGCGGTCGCGATGGAACTCGCCGAGCGGCGCCGCGACTCCGAGCAGATCGCGTTGTTGCAGGAACGCGACCGAATCGCCCGAGACCTGCATGACCTGGCCATCCAACGCCTCTTCGCCACCGGCATGACCCTCCAGGGCGCCACCCGCTTCATCGAGCACCCCGAGGCGACCGACCGTGTCCTGCGGGCCATCGACGACCTGGACGAGACCGCGAGGACCATCCGGGCCACCATCTTCGGCCTGCGTCTGCGCCAGAGCGGCCCGGCAGCGAGCGGGCTGCGTGCCCGGCTCGTCGACGTCGTCGAACGCGCTGCCCGCGCCCTCGGTTTCGCCCCCGCTCTGAGGATGAGCGGCTTGCTCGACGTCGTCGTCCCCACCGAGATCGCGGACGCCGCCGTCGCGGTCCTGGAGGAGGCCCTGTCCAACGCCGCCCGTCACTCCCGGGCGGGCGCCGTGGAGATCTCGGTGGACGCCGACCAGGAGCTGACGATCGTGGTCACCGACGACGGAGTAGGCCTTCCCGAAAACGGTCGCCGCAGCGGGCTCACCAATCTCGCCGACCGCGCCACCTCGCTGGGCGGCACCTTCACCGCCTGTTCCCGTCCTGAAGGCGGCACCGGTCTGGTGTGGAGAGTGCCCCTCGCGCAGTCCTAAGGCTCCGGGTCCAACACGTCACCGGCCTCCAGCCGAGGCGTCGAGGGCCCCTCAGGGCCGTAGCCGAGGCGGATCAGGATCTGGACGTAGCCAGGACGCCGGTGGGGGTCGCGGGCTTCCCGGCGCAGGTAGGGCCACTCCATGGCCTGGTGCAGCAGGGAGGCTCGGACGCCGTGGACGGTGGCGGCGAGCAGGACGTGTTCCAGGGCGAGGCCGGCTCGCAGCCAGTCCTCGGGGGTGTCGTGCCCGGTTGTCAGGACGGCGATGCACGGCTCGCGTTCGAAGAAGGCGGGGGCCTGGTGCTCGGAGGCGCGGATCGCGGTGAAGTCGCGCATCGGCAGGTGGCCGGCGAGGTCCTGCGGGCCGAGTGCGCCGACCGGGATGCCGTAGGGCGGTGCGTCGCCCGTACGGATCCAGCTGCGGCTCTCGGCGCGCTGGGCCTCGTCGGTGATGTTGCGGCGCTCGGCCTCGGCGGTGAGGTGGAGCAGCCGGGTGGTCTCCGCGAGGTCGGGCAGGTGGAGCATGGCGTCCTCGGACCGGGCGGCGGTGGCCAGTTCGTCGAGGACGGCCGGCGGGACGGGTTCGCCGGTGAACGGCGTACGGATGGAGTGTCGGTGCCAGATCGCCTCGTACAGTCGCTCGGTGCCCGGGACGGGCGCGGCGGACGGGGCGTCCAACCGGACGGCGGCGAGCAGATCCGGCTCGGCCGGATCGGGCAGCAGGCGCACCTCGGGTGCCCAGCCGAGGTGCCGGGCAGCGACCCGCAGGTTGAGGACGGCCGCGCCGACCGAGATGTACAGGGCCCGACCCTGCGGATCGGCGGCGGGGACGGCCCGACTCCGGTCGGCCCGGACCTCCAGGGTCGAGGTGGCCGGCTGGAGGCGGAAGCGCCAGGGCTGGCTGTTGTGGATCGAGGGTGCGGCGACCGCTGCGGAGACGAGCTTCTCCAGTGCGGCGACATCGAGGGCGAGGGTGGTCATGACCGCCTCCGTGGGTGGGCGGGTTCCAACTCCACCGTGCGGCCGGGGCCCGGGGCGGCACTTGGGCCGTTCGGCTCAATCTCCTGGCCCACCCGGGCACCGGAACCTCAGTGCGGACGCTGGTGATGCTGCTCGGGCGGCTCGGCGTGGGCGGCGAGAACAGCGGCCTGGAGGCGGCGCTCGACCCCCAGCTTGGCGAGCAGGCGCGAGACGTGGTTCTTCACGGTCTTCTCGGCCAGGTAGAGCTCCTGGCCGATCTGGCGGTTGGTCTTGCCCTCCCCGACGAGGGCGAGGATCTCTCGTTCGCGGGGCGTGAGCCCGGCGAGGGCCGCGTCGGTCCCGCTCTCCTGGTGGTGGCGCAGGCTCTCCATCAGCTGGTGGGTGGTGGCCGGGTCGAGCATGGACTGGCCCGAGGCCACCGTACGCACCGCGCTGACCAGGTCGGCGCCCTTGACCTGTTTCAGTACGTAGCCGGCCGCTCCAGCCATGATCGCGTCGAGCAGGGCGTCGTCGTCATCGAAGGACGTCAGCATCAGGCAGACCAGGTCGGGCATCCGGTCCCGGAGTTCGCGGCAGACGGTGACGCCGTCGCCGTCCGGGAGCCGTACGTCGAGCACGGCGACGTCCGGGCGCAGCGCCGGCACCCGGGCGAGGGCTTGGGCGCAGCTGCCGGCCTCGCCGACGACTGCGAGGTCCGGCTCGGCCTCCAGGAGGTCGCGGACGCCGCGCCGGACGACCTCGTGGTCGTCGAGTAGGAACACCCGGACGGGCTGGGGCGTGTCCATGGCCTGCTCCCTGGGGTGCGCGGGCGGTGACTCCACCGATTCTGCGCGTCCGCGCCACCTGGCGCACCCGTGTCAGTCACGCGGAACGACAGCGATCGGGCACCAGGCGCGGGCGGCGTCCACGCGTAGACGACCCTCAGTGGGACGTCCCAGTTCGTGGCGGTCTTCCGCGCGAAGGCGAGAACGGCTGCGGCAGGATCCCGCTCCTACGCCCGCCCGAGCCCTTCACCGGCGCCGACGTCCTGCTGATGGAGTCCACCTACGGCCACCGGCACCACGACGAGACGGCCGCCCGCGAGTGGTTCTCCCAGGCACTGGAGCGCACCCTCGCCCGGGGCGGCACCGTCGTCATCCCGTCCTTCATCGAGTGGCTGCGCCCGGCGCCGCCACCCAGCACGGTCTACCTCGTCCACGGCGAGCCGGAGGGCTCGGAGGCGCTGCGCGACCGCATCGACCGCGAGCTCGGCTGGACCGCCGTGGTGCCGCGCTCGGGCGAACGGGTGCTGATCCGGTGAGCGGCACAGCCTGAAGGGCGGGGCAGATCGACGCGGTGCGGAGGTGCCGCCGATGAACCGATTCGTCGTCGTGGGTGTGGACCCGTCGACCCGGAGCCGGGCCGCAGTCGACTGGGCCGTCGACGAGGCCTTCCGCCGACGGGCGGACCTACGGCTCGTCCACGCCTTCGAGGCCGCCCAACGGCAGTCCGCGGCCGCGCAGAACCGGAGGCCGGGAAGGTGTCGGCCGACGTGCCGTCGGGATGCTGTGCTTCATGGTGCTCACTCCCCCTCGGCGGCCGCCGGCCAGCGCAGCCGCCGCAGGTAGGGGTCGAAGGACGGCCTGCGTTCGAGGCGGACCCGGGCGTCCACGCAGACCGCGCCGTCGGGGCGGAGGATGACGGGGTTGAGGTCGGCCTCGACGAGCTCCGGGAAGTCGTCGGCGAGCCGGGACAGCCGGGCCAGGACGGACCGTACCGCCGCGAGGTCGACGGGAGTCGCCCCGCCATTGCCCAAAAGGAGGGGTGCGCTGCGCAGTTCGGCGACCATGGCGGTCAGGTCGCGCTCGCTCAGCGGGGCGAGCCGGGCCGTCCGGTCGGCCAGGACATCGGCGGCGGTGCCACCCATCCCGAGGACGACGAGCGGGCCGAAGACCTGGTCCTGGGCCACGCCGGCGAGCAGTTCCACCCCGGGCGCCGCCATCGGCTGGATCACCGCCCCGGCCAGTTCGGGACCGAAATTCTGGGCGAACTCGCGGTAGGCGCAGCGCACTTCGGCATCGGCGGCCAGACCGGTGCGGACGGCACCCAGCGCGCTCTTGTGCACCTGGCCGGGCCAGTACGCCTTCATGGCCACCTTCCCCTCGTGCCCGAGCCGGCGCAGACCGGTGGCGGCGACGGAGGCCATGTGTTCGTCCCGGGCCCATACCGAGACGGTCAGCGGCAGCCCGTACGCCTCCAGCAGGTCGGCGGTGGACAGCGGGTCGAGCCAGCCTCCCTCGGGGTGCGCGGCGAGGTAGCCGTCGATCAGACTGCGGGCGGCGCGCTGGTCGCAGTCCGGGGCTTCGGCGGGTGCGGAGGGGGCTTCGGCGAGCCACCGGGCGCGGTCCCGGGCGTGGGCGAGGGCGCGGGCTGCGGCAAGGCTGTCGGAGTAGGCCGGCAGCATGCCGCCGTCGGCGCAACCGCGGTAGCGGACGGGCACCTGCTGGTCGAGGAGCACGGCGGCGACCGGGACGCGGCGCCGGGCCGGGCCCTCCAGCAGGGCGCGCACCGGTTCGTGCGCGGGGGTGTCGCACAGCGCCGTCGGTGCCAGGCACACCAGGATCGCGTCGACGGCCTCCTCGCGCTCCAACGCACGCAGGAAAAGGGCGAGTTCGGTCGGACCCACGGCCGCCGTGGTGTCCACCGGGTTGCGGACGCAGGCGCCGGACGGAAGCAGTTCCCCCAGTTCCGCTGGGAGTTCGGGCAGCACCAGGCCGGCGTCGGCGCAGGCGTCCGCGGCCAGGATGCCGATACCGCCCGCATTGGACACCACAGCGACCGCCCCGCGCGGAGCGGGCAGCGGCTGGGCGTGCAACAGGGCGGCGGCCTCGACGAGTTCCTCGATGCTCCGGGTGGCCGTGATACCCGCCTGCCGGAACAGCGCCTCCCTGGTCACGGTGGGAGTGGCGGCCGCCGCAGTGTGCGAGGCCGCACCCCGGCGGCCGGCCGTCGAGCGTCCGGCGTCGACGGTGAGCACCGGGACGGTCCGGGTCACGCGGCGGGCGGTACGGGCGAAGGCGCGCGGGCTGCCGAAGGACTCCAGGTGGAGCAGCGCGAGGTCGGTGCGACCGTCCGCCTCCCACCACTGGAGCAGGTCGTTGCCGCTGACGTCGTACTTGTCGCCGAGCGACACGAAGCTCGACACTCCGATGCCCAGCCAGGCCAGCCGCGACAGCAGCGCGATCCCCACGCCGCCGCTCTGCACGGCCACCCCAGCGGTACCGGGCCGGGGAAAGGCGCCGCCGAACTCGGCGTCCAGCCGGACGGCGGGGTCTGTCTGGGCCATGCCCAGGCTGTTGGGCCCGACCAGCCGGATGCTGTGTCGGCGGCAGGCACCCATCAGCCGCCGGGCCTCCTCCGCCGAGAGCCCGGAGGTGAGCACCACCAGCGCCCGGACCCCGGCGGCGCCGCACTCCTCGGCCACCCCCGGGACCGCGGCGGCGGGCACGGCCAGCACGGCGAGGTCCGGCACGGCGGGCAGCGCGCCGACGGACGGGTACGCGCGCTCGCCGCCGACCTCGTCCGTGTGCGGGTTGACCGCCCAGACCGGTCCGGCGAAGCCGCCCTGCCGGATCTTTCCGAGGACGGTCCGCCCGACCGACCCCTCCCGGCGGGACGCCCCGACCACCGCGACCGAGGCCGGGCGCAGCAACGCCGTCAGGCTCGCCAGGTCGGCCCGGCGCCCGCGGTCGTCGACCGCCAGGCGGTAACGCTCGTCCGTCTCCTCCAGCGGGACCCGGAGCCTGACCTCGCCCTGGGCGAAGCGGCGCTGGACGGGCAGGCCGAGGTCGGCGAAGACCTTGTGCACCGCGCGGTTGCCGAACAGGGTGTCGGCTTCGAAGGCGCGGATGCCTGCCGCCCGGGCGGCGTGCACGAGGTGTTCCAGGAGCAGGGTGGCGACACCTCGGCCGTGCCAGGGGTCGGCCACCGCGAGCGCCAGCTCCGCCGTCTCCGGCGGGTCGTCCAGCAGTTCGCAGTCCGCCTCGCCCACCAGTTCCTCCCCCGCCCAGGCGCCGAGCGCCAGCAGGCCGGGGCGCGGCGGCCCGCACAGCCGGTCGGCGGTCTGCCCCGGCGCGGTGCGGCTGACCCCGAAGAACCGCATCCGACGGCTCTCCTCGGACATCCCGGTGGTGTGCAGGTCGAGCACCGCCTGGTGGTCCTGCGGGTCGAGTGGGCGGATCCCGACGGTGGTGCCGTCGGCCAGCAGCGCCTCGGCGGTACTGCGCGGCGGATGAACGGTGGACATGGCGCGTCTCCTCGGCCCTCGCCGATCGGTCTCCTCCAGCCTCCACGCCCGGCCACGGCCACGGGAGGGCCGACCGGCCCCGCCCGCCCGGCCGACCGGCGGCCCGGCCGTGCGCCGTCCGAGGGGCGGGCCGGTCGGGTGTTGCGCAGACTGGGGTCAGGCCGGTCGGCAGCGGAGGTCTCGTCGTGGCAACCGACACACCGGCGGGGTACCCCGTCATGCCCGATCCCTGGACCCTTCGCCACCGGGGCTTCGACCCGGCCGAGGAGGGGCTGCGGGAGGTGCTGTGCGCGGTCGGCAACGGCTACCTGGTCAGCCGGGGTGCCGCGCCGGAGGCGGTCGCCGACGGGGTGCACTACCCGGGGACGTACCTGGCGGGCTGCTACGACCGGGCCGAGTCGACAGTCGCGGGGCGGGTGGTGACCAACGAGGACCTGGTCAACTGCCCGAACTGGCTGCCGCTGACCTTCCGCCCGGTCGGCGGCGCCTGGTTCGCCGGCCCGCCCGCCGAGCAGACCGTGGAGCTGGACCTGCGCCGGGGTCTGCTGACCCGCACCGCCCTCGTGGTCGACGGCCAGGGGCGGCGGACCCGGTTGGTCCAGCGCCGCCTCGCCAGCCAGGCCCGACCGCACCTGCTCGCCTTGGAGAGCACGTACACCCCGGAGAACTGGTCGGGTGCGCTGGAAGTCCGCTCGGCACTGGACGGCGACGTCGCCAACACCGGCGTCACCCGCTACGGCGGACTGGCCGAGCGCCACTTCGCCTCGTTCGGCCAAGGCGTGGAGGGAGACGGGCTGCTCTGGCTTGAGGCCGCCGCGGCAGGCTCTCCCCTCCGGATCGCCCTCTGCGCCCGGACCAGGGCGCACCGGGCCGAGGTGACGGCCGAGTGCCGCGACGGCTGGGCGGCCCACGTCCTCACCGTGCAGGTCCAACGCGGCCGACCGGTCACGGTGGAGAAGACCGTGGCGCTGCACACCTCCCGCGACCGGGCGATCGAGACCCCGCTGCACGCCTCCCGGCTGCTCGCCGCCGAGGCCGGGAGCTTCGACGACCTGCTGGCCGAACACACCGTACGCTGGGCCGAGTTGTGGCGCCGCTGCCGGATCGAGGCCGACTTCGACGGCACCGGTCCGCTGCACCTGAACCTGTTCCACCTGCTCCAGGCCTACTCCGAGCACTCGATCGACCTGGACGTCGGCGTCCCGGCCCGCGGACTGCACGGCGAGGCGTACCGAGGGCACGTCTTCTGGGACGAGCTGTTCGTCCTGCGGCTGCTCAACCTGCGCTTCCCCGAACTCGCCCGCGCCGTACTCCGCTACCGCCACCGCCGCCTGAACGCCGCCCGCCAGGAGGCCCACCGGATCGGCCTGCGCGGGGCGATGTACCCGTGGCAGAGCGCGAGCGACGGCCGCGAGGAATCCCAGCAGCTCCATCTGAACCCGCTGTCCGGCCGCTGGCTCCCCGACCACAGCCACCTCCAGCGGCACGTCGGTTCCGCAGTCGCCTACAACGTGTGGCAGTACTACCAGGCCACCGGGGACCGGGACTTCCTCGCCTCGGCGGGCGCCGAGACGCTGCTGGAGATCGCCCGGTTCTGGTCCTCCGCCGCCAGCTACGACCGGGGACGCGGGCGCTGGTCGATCCGCGGTGTGCTCGGCCCCGACGAGTACCACGACGCCTACCCCGGGGCCGACCGGCCAGGTCTGGACGACAACGCCTACACCAACCTTCTGGCCTCGTGGGTGCTGGCCCGGGCCCAGGACGCGCTGGACGTCCTGCCCGGCTACCGGCGCGAGGAGCTGCTGGAGCGCCTCTCCCTCGACGCCTTGGAGCTGGACCGCTGGCAGGAGGTCGGCCGTCACCTCCACATCCCGTTCCACGAAGGCGTCCTCAGCCAGTTCGACGGCTACCAGCAGCTGGCAGAGCTCGACTGGGCGGCCTACCGGCGCCGTTACCCCGACCTGCGCCGGCTCGACCGCATCCTGGAGGCCGAGGGCGACACGGTCAACCACTACAAGGCGTCCAAACAGGCCGACACCCTGATGCTCTGGTACCTGTTCTCCGCCCGCGAGGTCCGCGACCTGCTACGGCGCCTGGGCTACCCCGCCGGCCACGAGCTGCTCCGCCGCACCACGGACTACTACCTGCGGCGCACCGTCCACGGCTCGACGCTCAGCTCCGTGGTGCACGCCTGGGTGCTCACCCGCTCCGACCGCCGCGCGTCCTGGCGGTACTTCCGCGACACCCTGGCGGCAGACCTGCGGGACAGCCAGCGCGGCACCACGGCGGAGGGCGTCCACCTGGGCGCGATGGCGGGCGCGGTCGACCTGCTGCAGCGCTGCTACACCGGTCTGGAGGTCCGCGAGGACGCCCTCTGGCTCGACCCGCACCTGCCCTCCGCCCTCAGCCGGCTGGACCTCGACCTGCGTTACCGCGGCCACTGGGGCCTCACCATCACCGTCGACCGCCGCACGGTCACGGTGAGCCTGCGCGAGGACCGCCAAGAGCCGGTCCTGATCCGGCTGCGCGGCACACAAGCCGTGATCCGACCGGGCGAGGCCCGCCGCTTCCACCTCTGACAGTGATGATGTGACTGGTGGTTCTGCTGATGAGCCTGACTCGCCCTCTGACAGCGGCCTTCACCGCCGCCCGGACCAACCCGGTTCCACCTGCTCCCAGGCTGACTCCCAGTCGTCCTCCGCCCGCTGTTCCAGCCGGTGGCGGCACAGCGCGAAGCCGCCCTCCGCAGCCAGCCCGAGCACGAAGACCGTACCCAGGCCCACCAGAGCGGCGTCCGACAGGATCCCCGCGACCTCCTTGGGGGCGCCGACCGGGTTCCCGGCGTCGTTCAGCCCGACCACAACGGCCGTCCCGGCCGGCGTGCCATCCGGCACCGGGATGGTCCCGCCACCCGGCCCGGCCGGGTACGTCCAGCGGGCCGGAGCATGCGCCCGCGGGCTTCCCTCCCGCAGGTCGTCCGACTGGGCCGGACCCGTGGTGACGGCGGTGACGACGTGCCGGTGCCTGGCGACCTGCTGCGCGGTGTGCGTCCCCGCACCGAACACCAGGAGCGCCGCCACCAGAGCCACCACGAGCGTGGCGAGCACCGTCAATGCCAGCGCGGCCACCAACCGGCTGTACGTCCGGTCCACCGGGCGGCAGAGCGGATTGAGGTCCAGACCGACGGCCCGCCGGACGTGCTGGCGCAGCGACGTGCGCGGGGCCGGGTGGCTGTGTGTGGTGGCTGCGACGGACATGGCGCGCCTCCTCCGTGCCGGGGTGGCATGTGCCCTCGCAGATCAGTCTGCCGAGCCCGCTTCCGCCTCCCGAGGGCCTGACGGCCCTGGTGTCGGGCCCGAGGGGTCCTTCGCTGCAGGTCGCTCGTCCCCGGCCGGGCCGGCCGTGAAGTCGCCGCGGACGAGGACCACGGGGCAGCGGGCGTACCGGACGCAGTACCGGGAGACCGAGCCGAGCAGCGCGCCGACGAAGCCGCCGAGGCCTCGGCTGCCGACCACCAGCAGTGCGGCCCCCGCAGAGAGCTTCACCAGGACCTCGCCGGCACTGCCGTGCTCCACCCGCTGCCGCACGACGGCCCCCGGGCACCGGCCCGTCTCCCGCATCACCACCTCGGCGAGCTCCGACCCGGCGACGGCGTCGGACTCCTCCGGGGACACCGTGATGCCCCGTCCGTAGACACCCGGCTCGTCCCAGCTGGTCACCGCCTCCACGACCGCGCCGGTCAGCCGGGCCTCCCCCAGAGCCCAGCGCAGCGCTGCTCGGGACGGACGCGAGCCGTCCACGCCGACGACGATCCGCCGCTCGTCCGTCGTCCGGTCGATGCCGTTCACTTCGTTCACCTCCGTGCAGCGCCGGCCCTCCACTGCGTCTGCATTCCCCAGCACACCGGCTATCGGGTACCCGCCGCTTGGACCGGCGGGCCCCAGGGCCGGGGCCGTCCGGCCCCTGTACAGCCCCGCCCACAGTGGTACGCCATGGAGGTAGGGACAGGATCGCCCGTGTGCGCGGCTGCTCTGCCGGGATGATCCTGAAGCGAGGGGGCCACAACACGCGAGGCAGCGATGAACACCGAAGAAGCACCGGGAGAGACCGAGGCCTGGGTCGTGGCGCAGCCGGGGCCGGTGGGTAGGGCGGGCCCGGGGCCGTTGGTGTGGGAGCGGCGGCCGCTGTCCGCGCCCGGATCGCGGGAGATCCTGGTGGAGGTGGAGGCGTGCGGGGTGTGCCGGACGGACCTGCACCTGGCGGAGGGGGATCTCGCTCCCCGGGTGGCGCGGTGCACGCCGGGGCACGAGGTGGTCGGGCGCGTGCGGGCGGTCGGTCCCGCGGTCGAGGAGTTCACGGTGGGGGACCGCGCCGGGGTGGCCTGGCTGGCCCGGACCTGCGGCAGCTGCGGGTACTGCCGGACCGGGCGGGAGAACCTCTGCCCGGATTCGCGCTACACCGGCTGGGACCGGCACGGCGGCTACGCCCGCCACGTGGTCGCGGACGCCCGTTTCGCCTACCGCCTGCCCGAAGGGCCGCCCGCCGAGGAGCTCGCCCCGCTGCTGTGCGCCGGGATCATCGGCTACCGGGCGCTGGAGCGGGCCGAGCTGCCGCCGGGCGGGCTCCTGGGCATCTACGGCTTCGGCGCGTCCGCGCACCTGACCGCCCAGCTCGCCCTCGCCCGGGGCGCGCGGGTGGCCGCGTTCACCCGGGGTGCGGCGGCCCGACGGCTGGCATTGGAGCTCGGCGCCGAGTTCGCCGGCGACTCGTACGACCCGCCCCCCGAACCGCTGGACGCCGCCGTCCTCTTCGCCCCGGTCGGCGAACTGGTGCCGGTCGCGCTCGCGGCGCTGGACCGGGGCGGCACGCTCGCGGTGGCCGGCATCCACCTCAGCGACATCCCGCCACTGAACTACCAGCGGCACCTCTTCCAGGAACGCACGCTGCGCAGCGTCACCGCCAACACCCGGGCCGACGGACAGGCCTACCTGGCCGAGGCCACCCGGACCCGCCCGGTGGTCCACGTACGCCGCTACCCGCTGCGGCACGCCGACGCGGCCCTCGCCGACCTCGCCGCGGACCGCGTGACCGGGGTCGCGGTGCTCGTCCCGGAGTAGGCGAAGGCGGACCGGGCCCCGACAACCGTGGCGCCATGCGCGCGGCGCGATCGGCTCGCAACCGAGGTCTGGCGGCGGGCGGCCCCGGTCGCGGTGGGCCGCCCCCTCGAAGACATCGGGGCCCACCGGGATCAGCGGCCGGGTCATCCGCCCCGACGGCCCTCCGATCGTCGCACCCGAGTAGGTGGAACGGATCCCGCGATGACCACGCTCGCGAGCCCGCCCGGCTGACCGTGCACGCCTGCACGGTTCCCCAACCCCCTCCCTCGACCCCTCGACGCCACGCCATACGGCCCGTCTCCCCCTGAAAAGACGGGCCGGCGGACATCCGACTACTCCTCCGACGGGTCCAGGATGTCCTCGACCCGCCGACGCGGGCTGGCCACACCGGGCGGGCCGTAGCCGAGGCGCAGCACCAGTTGGACGTACCCGGGCCCCTCGTCCGTATCGCGCAGACGCCAGCGGGTGTCCGGGATCTCCACGGCCTGGTGCAGGACGGAGGCACGCAGGCCGTGGTCGGTGGCGAGCAGCCAGACCCGTTCCATGGCCTGTCCGGTGCGCAGCCAGTCGGCCTGGCCGTCGAGGTGGGTGGTGAGGGTGGCCAGTTGCGGCAGCGCCTCGAAGCGTTCGGCTGGGGTGGCATGGCGCGGCGGGTGTCCGGCGAAGCCTCGCATCGGGACGCGGGCGTCGCGGTCGTGCGAGCCGAGGGCGGCCAGCGGGATGCCGTCGTAGGAGGGCTCCAGCCGTAGCCAGCGGCGGGTCTCGGCCTCGCGGGTGACGTCGGCGGCCATCGCGGCCTCGGCCTCGGAGGTGAGGGCGAGCACGCGACGCACCCCGTCCTCCTCCAGCACGGTGAGCGTGACGCCTTCGTCCCGGCCCGCCGAGATGAGGTCGGCGATCAGTGCCTCGGGGACGTCCCGGTTGGTGAACGGCTGCCGGCTGGAGTGGCGCCCGGCGATGGCCGGGTAGAGGTCGGCGCCGAAGGGCTGCCGTGTGCGGGCCTGCGTGGAGAGGTCGAGCACGGCACACGGTTGCGCGCCTTCGCCGGACGGCAGCAGCCGGACGGCGGCCTCGCGGCCGAGGCGCGCGGCGGCCACGCGCAGATTGAACAGGGCAGCGCCGATCGAGATGTGCAGCGCCCGAAGGTCCGGGTCGGCAGCCTGGACGGCCCGGCTCAGGTCGGCGTGGACCTCCAGCCCGAGCCGGTCGGACGTGGGGCGGAAGCGCCAGGGCTGGCTGTTGTGCAGCGACGGCGCCAGGCCTCCGGCTTCGGCCAGCAGATGCAGGTCCGCGATGGTGAGGGCGGTTTCGGTGGTCATGATGATTCACTCCCGGCTCCTGGATCCCGGCTCCCAGCTCCCGGCTCCCGGCGGGGAGCGCCGGTGATTCGAGCATCCGTCGGGTCGGTGGCGCCGGGCGAGGGTCCTACGGCCCTGGTCTCACGACCGAGCGGGCACCGATGCTCACCGATGCGTCCGGCCTCGTCGGACAGGTCCGCGCCGGCCACCGCAGATAGGGCCCACCGGAGGGCCGAACAGCCCTGCTGTCTCGCACCCGGCGGCAGTCTGCTGGACGGGAGAGGTCCGGTTCATCGTGCCGGGCCCTGAGTACCGGAGCCACGGCCGTGCTGACCGACGACTCCCGCACCGCCACCCAGCAGCTGATGCGCACCACCAGCGGACGCACCATCGCGGTGTCCCGCTTCACTCCCGAGGTCCTGCCGGACACCGGCCGCATCGTCCTGACCGTCCGCGCACCGATCGGCGCGACCGAAAAGCCCGCTCGCACGATCGAGATCACGCGGGGCGGTTGACCTGACCGGCCGGGCGGGCCCGAGCCCGCCCGGCCCCGAGAGGACCGGACATGAGCACGAACACCACGACTCCGATACGCACCAAGCGGTGGAGCCTGCGCCTCGACCTCTTCGAGGAAGGTGACACCACCAAGGTCCACGCCGTCCTCGACACCGGCGACAACACCCTGGAGTCCCGCACCACCGCCCGCCGTAACCCGCACGACCCGCTCGTCCCCGAGATCGGCGACGAGTACGCCGCCGCCCGCGCCCTGATCGACCTCGGCCACCAGCTCCTCCGCGCCGGAATCGCGGACGCCGCCGCCAACGACCGCTCCCTCGCGGGCTGATCGGGCCCGTAGAGTTCGCGGAGCTTCCGCGAACCGTGGTAGCTGGAGAACATCAGGCAGGTGGACGACTACGTCCTGTTGGGGCTGCTCGTTCACAAGCCGTGCCGAAGCCACCGGCGAGATGGCCGCCGTCCTGGACGGTGAGCTGCGCGGGTGGCTGCCCGACGGCCGGCACACGCTGGACTGGTGACGGACCGGTGTGATGATTCACCATTGCGGGGGACACAGCCACCACTGGCCTGGCCCGATGTCGAGCGGGTCGTTACCGTGCCGCGGGTGGAGACGATTCGGTCCTGGGGCGAGGTGGTCGCCGACCCATCCGATCTGACCCCCGCCCTGCCCACCACCGCCCCGGATACCGCGCCGCCCCCTTCAAAGCCGCGGCCCGCTCCGGCGAGTGATCTCGCTGAACATGGGGGCCAGATCATTGCCTCGTGAAAGTCCGAGGTCGGCGACGCCTTCCGTGGCCGGCCGGGAGCTGCCCCAGTTGTCAGGGCCGTTGCGGACACCCCAATTACGGGAACAGTCTTGCCGTGCAGCCGGGTTGTGCCACCATGAGGAGGCGGTTGGAGGTAGCGGCAGTTCTCGGCCGGGTTTCCTGAGAGTCGCACCTGTTGAGTTGGGGGGCGAGCGTTGAGCGGGGGCTCAGGCGGCTTTGAGCAGGGCTGTCCGGTTTGCTGCACCCCCGGGGAGGGCGGCGAGTGCCCGGTCTGCGCCTGGCGGCTCGACGGCGATCACTTCCTCGGCACGCCGACTGAGGAGGAGCTGCGGCGCGACAATCGGGCGCTGCGCGCGGCACGCGATCGGTGGAATGCCCGCGCCCTCGCCGCCCTGATGCCCCCCGACCCCGCATCATCCGACGGCGAAACCGCCCAGGCGGCGCCCTGCGGTCGGACGAGCTGGGAACACCTTCTGGCGGAGCTGGTCGGGCAGCCCGACGCGGCGCTCTGGTTCGTCGAACTGACCGTCGACCGCATCGGCCTGATCAAGGCGACCACGGACCGCAACGGCATCCCCCGGGCTCAGGACGCCGGCGGTGCGCTCTGGGAATCTCTCGTCCCCGAGTTCGCCGCTGACCCCGCCACCCGCGCCTTCCAGCTGGCCGGTGGCATCGGCGAGCTGCCAGCCGTCGACCGCACCGCCCTCGACGACGGCGTCCGCCGCCTGCTGGCCCACCTGCTCCCGCCAGAAGCCGGCCTGCGGATCGTCCTACTGTCGGAGCGTCCGGACTGGCTGCTGCTGGCCCGAGCGGCTGCCGTGCTGTGCTCCTTGCGGATGCCAGACGCGGAGATCGGGCCGGCACCCGGTGGCACCACGGGCGTGCGCCGGCTGCTGCGGGCCGCTCCACTGCGCCGCGACCACGAGCTGCTGCTGGCCGCCGTCGAAGACAGCGGCGCGGTGCGGCCGCAGACCAGGCTGCTCTTTCAGGCCGGAGCGCGACTGCGGCCCGAGGGGACCGCCTCGATGGCCGTCACGGTGCATGGCGGTCTGGACGACGGCGCCGTGGTCACTCTGCCGATCCTGGCCGGACGCGACACCCCGTCAGGGGGGCGCGCCGTAGCGACGTACCGCGTGCGGCTGCCCGCGCTGCGACCCGTCGAACTGACCTTCGTACTGCGCGGACCTGGCGAGGTCGAGATGCTGCTGCCGGACGGCTCGGCAGCTGAGCCGTCCGGCCCCGCCGATGTCGCCGAGCTGATCGACGGCCTGCCCTCCCGGCTGCGTCGACCTTCTCGCCTCGATCTCCTGCTTGCCGTCGAACTCTCCTACGGAGCCTCGCCGGAGGAGGTCGTCGAGCGGCTCGGATTCGCCCGCGAAGTGCTCGCGCTGATGGCCGAGAAACGGCAGGACACGGCCGTCGCCGCGGTGGGCTACTACGACCATGGCGTGCGTGAGAGCCCCTACACGCCGCGGCGCACCCTGCTGCGCACCGTTGCCCTCGGGACGCCCGCCGCCGCGCTGGCCGCGCTCGCCGGGTGGCAGCCGCTTCAGCGTCACCAGGACACCGTGTCCGCCCTGGAGGACGCGCTCGGGGCGTTGAGACTGCTGGCGGCCTCGACCGTCGGCGCACTGCCGACCGAGCGCCGTGCTCTGGTCCTCGGTCGTCGGCCGCCAGGGGAGCCGGCGACATACGGGCGCGTCCCGGCCTGCCCGCTCGGCGTCGACTGGCGCCGCGAACTGACGGCGCTGCGTAGCTCCGGCGTCGAGGTACTGGTGCGGCGGGACGGTCCCCCGCACGACCTGGTGACGGACCGGGTGGGCCGGCTGCTGCAGCAGTACGGCGCAAATGCGTGGGCGGAGCTGGGTGCTGACGGTGTTTTCGACCAGCGGTACTCTCCGGCCCTGGCTGTCCGCCGGCTGCTGCCCGGATGGCAAGTCGAAGGCGCACCTTGCGCACTCGCGCTGGCCCACCCGCTTCTCTGATCTGTAGCCCTGCCGAGGAGGCAGCCGATGTCGTCCAGCCAGCCGTTACCGTCCGACCCGAACAAGGAGAGGAGCCTCGGGGACGGCGCTGCGGGGCCTTCCTGGGACGGTCCCCGGTCCGGCGGCCCCGCGGGGTCGATACCGCGGGGAGCGAACGCCGGCGGTTCCTACGGCCCCGGGGGGGCACAGTCAATGGACGGGAATCTGGGGCCGGTTCCCATCCCACAGTCGCCCCGGGTCGGCGGCGCGGACCCCATGGTGCGGATCGGCCTGTGGGGGGCGCCACGCTCGGGCAAGACCACCTTCCTGTCGTCAGTGCCGATCGCCGCCATACAGCACGCCCGCCACGGCCGCGGCAACTGGATCATCAGCGGCATGAGCACTGAGGCGAACGCCTTCCTGTCGCGCGGTGTCGACCTGCTCGCTCTGGAACGCGGCTTCCCCGGGCCGTCGGTGGGCGTGGAGCGGATGACATGGTCGTTCCAGGGAGAGGAGCCGCGGCTGATCGGCGGGCCCCGGGAGGTGGGCTTCGTGCTCGACGTCCACGACGTCAGCGGCGAGTCCTTCAGGCCCGATCACCCCCAGCACCCCGCCATCGTGGACCAACTCGCGGCTGCCCGAGGCCTGGTCTACCTCTTCGACCCGCTGCTCGACGGCGAACGGGCCACCCAGAGCCTGCAGTTCTTCTACGCCACGCTCACCGCAGTCAACTCGCGGGTCCGAGACCAGGGCGGCCTGCTGCGCAACCGGCTTCCTCACCATGTCGCCGTCTGCGTGGCCAAGTTCGACGACCCGGAACTCTTCCGGCCATCGGTGGAGGCCGGCTGGGTGACGCAGGACGGCGTCGGGGCGCGGATACCCCGGGTCCCCGAGCACCTGAGCGCCGGCTATTTCGACTGGCTCTGCGACACCTTCCGCGGCTCCACGACCAGACTCGTGCGCGACGCGCTGAACGGCTACTTCCACCCCGACCGGATCAGCTACTACGCCTCCTCGGCCATCGGCTTCCGCCTCAACGAGGCGCAGATCTTCGACTACCGTCACTACGCCCAAGTCGAGTTGGTCGACGGACAGCCGCGGATCTCCACCGAACCGCAGCCGATCAACGTGCTGGAGCCGCTGATCGAGCTGGAGCGCAGGATCAGCGGCGGACGCCGCTGGAATCGACGGCGGTGACGACTGTGCAGCAGGCGACCGAACCTTTCATCACGCACTGGGCCGTGCTTGGAAAGCGTCCCGGGGAGGCCATGGGATACGAGGTGCTGGGCGGCAGCTTGCCCCCGGAACGCGCCGGACGCTGGCTGTGGGGCGCGCAGACCGGCACACCGTCCGTGCGCCATCGCGCGGGCCCCGGCGAACTGCCCTGGCGGGTCTTCCTCAGCGGGGTGGACGGGGAGGCCTCGGCCGCCTGCGCCATGGTGGAGCACGACTGGGACGGCAGCCTCGACGGGACGGGCGCGCCGATCATCACCTCCCGGCTACTGCTCCTGGACTGGGCCCAGGCCAGCGGTGCCGGTCTCACCTGGAGCACGCTGGGCGACGCGGCCGACGCCCTACCCTGGCCGCAGCACCAGCAGAACACCCCGCTCTCGCTGAGTCTGGTCCCCGCCTCCGCCGAAGCGCTCGCCACGGCGGTTAGCGACCTGGGCTTCGACTGGGCGGCCACCGTCGCTGCCCTGCTGCTCGGCGGCCACCTCGTAGCCGTCACCCCGGCCGGCCGGCCGCTTCCCCCGCCTGATGAGCGCGTACGGCTGGTGGACGCCATCGGGGCGCTGCTGCCCTACGGCTGTCGGCGCTGGCTGAGCGCGGCCACGTGGAGCGGTGCGGCGGAGCACCAGCTCACCCTCACCTTCGCCGAGTCAGCCCGCTCCACCCAGACCGAGGTCCGCTATGGCGAGCCCGTCCCGGCGTCCCTCGCGGAGGCGGGCGCGGGCCAGTACCTGGGCGAGCTGCAGCGCCTGCGCCGCAAGGGCTTCTCCACCACCGACCTCGTACGCCACCTCCTGGCAGCCCGGGAACCGCTCAGATGGCGCGACAGTGCCGGCGCGTTCCGCGCGCTGCGCGAGGTGGACCTGCTCGACTCCGTCGTCGCCGAGGTGAGGGCGGGCGGCGGTCGCGTCCAGGACGTCGGCCGAGCACTCGCCCTGCCCCACCCGGCCGGGCTCGACCCCGGTCGGGCGGGCGTCCTCCTGCGCTTCCTCTTCCGAGCCGCCACCACCCCCAGGGCTGCCCCCGCGACCACCGACGGAGAGGACAGCGGCGCCGCCGAACTGCTGGGCCGGCACTGGCGGGAGGAGATCCCACAATGGGTGGCCGACGATATCCTCACCGAGGCCGCCGCCACGGCGGACCACGACCGGGCGCTGGCCTGCCTCGCCCTGATGCGGACGCTGCGCGGGCCCGGCTCGCCCGCCTTCACCAGGCTGCTGGACGCCCTGCTGGACACCACTGCGAACGGCGCACCGGGCGAGCGGCACGACGCCTGGCGCGGCGCGCTCGCCTGGCGGGCCCAGCGGGCCTTCGGCGCCGAGGCGACGAGTGCCGACCGCAGCCTGGTGGAGCACCCCGAGGTCGGCCACGCCTGGGCCCGGACCGCCCTCGACCACGGGCCCTTCGACCCGGACGTGCTCAGCCGCCTCCTCGCGCAGGCCCGGTACCTGCCACTGCGGCAGAGCACCGGCTGGCTGCGCTACGCCGCCTACCTCAGCGCCCTGCCGGCCGCGGGCGACCCGTCCCCCGGCGACGCCGAGGACTTCGCGAGGACGGGGGGCGGCCAGCGGTGGCGGCAGATCCTCGCGCTTGCGGCGGCCAACCGACGTCCGGCGGTGCTCCAGAGCCTGTGGCCGATGTTCTGGAAAGTCGCCGTCAGCTCGCAAGCCCCGGCGCTGGCTGCGCAGTTGGCGCAGTTGGACGGCCCAGGCCGAGCGGCTGCGCCACACGGCGACGACGCCGGCCTCTCGGCCGACCTCGACCTGATCCGGCTCGCCGCCGACCAGCGCCGGGCCAGCACACCGCTCGCCGCACTGGAACGCCATCTGGCACACCCGGATCCGCTCGACGAGGACTGGACGGACCGCTACGCCCGGGCGCTGGAGCAGCGGCTGGCCCTGCTGCCCGACGAGATCACGGCCACCGTGGTCGACGCCCTGCTCGGCGACCGACCCGACCCAGGGCGGTGGCGGGTGCTGGAGCGGATCCTGGCGCGGCAGGTACGCACCGAAGCCGCCCTGGTGCGTGCCCTGGCCAAGCGGCTGCGGGCAGGTGATCGCAGCTGGCTGACCCTAGGCATCCCGCGCGGCGCCCTGGCCGGCCTCACAGCACTGCCCGACCTGCACTGGATCGCTGCCGCCGCCACGCTGACCGGCCTGCTGCACGGTGAACCCGACCCTCGGCGGCTGGGCGAGGCACTGGCCGCGGCGGCCGGCTCCGGCCCCCTGCCCTCGGCGCTGACCAGTGATGTCCTGCCCGTGCTGGCACGGTGGCCGGCCGCGCAGCTGGACCGCCTGGCCCAGGAGCTGTGGCATCGCTCGCCACACCTGGCGACGCAGCTCTACCAGCACATCGCCGACCGGAGGGACACCGCGCCGCTGCGGGCGGAGCTGGTGCGGTACTCCGAACGGGAACTCCAGCGACTGGAGACGGCCCTGCGGGCACTGGGATACGGCACCCAGCAACCGAAGACCGACGGCGGCGCTGCCCCGCTGCCGCAGCCCGGCGCGCGCGACGGCAGGTGGCGAAACCTACTTCCTGGGCGACGGGAGAAGGAGCGGTGAGCCTGGCCATCGACGTCGGAACGCGCTTCGTGCGGTTCGCCCACCTGGACGCCGCAGGTCGCCCCGTCCTGGCTGATCTGGAGGGGGCCGTCCCCGGGGAGGGCCTGCCGGTGGCACCCGGCCGCGCGGGCCAACTGGTGCTGGCCGAGGGCTGCGCCGCGTTCCTCGCCCACCACGGCCCGCCGGACGCCGTCGTCCTGCTCTGCCCGCCGGCGCAGTCGGCGGCCTACTCCCGAGTGATCGTCGAATGCTTCGGGACGGACCCGGACACCTTTGCGCCGCCTCGGCTGCTGCGCCCGGCGGTGGCCGTGCTCGCCCTGCTGCGCCATAACGGCGGGGCGCAGCAGGGGACGTGGGCAGTGTGTGAGTTGGGCGCCGTGGCGGTGGAGGTCACCGTGTGCTCACTCACGCCGCACCGCCTGACGGTGCTGCGGACCGTGCGGCGCCCACCGCACGGCGGGTACGGCGCCGCCTTCGACGCCGCCGTGACCGGCGCCGGGCCGGGCGGAGCCGACGCGGCCTCACTGGCGGCCCTGGGACAGGCACTCGGGGCCCCGGGAGCCGGTGAGCGCCTCGACCTCTCGCTCGCCCGCGCCGAGCTGGACCCGGCACGGCACGACGACACGCCCGTGCTGTGGCTCGGCGATCGGGAGGTGCCCGCCGGGATCCTGCGGCGCGCTCTGCTACCACTGCGCGAGGAACTGCGGCAGGCCCTGGCCGAGGCCGCCGTCGGCGCCCTGTCCACCATCGTGGTGGGCGGTGCGGCCCGGCTGGCGGCCCTGCGCCGGCAGGTGGGCGAACCGGGCGGCTGCGTTGAGCTGCCCGTTGGGGTCGACCCCGCGCTGGCCGCCGTCCTCGGCGCGTCCCTGGTCGCTGCGGGTCGGGTCGACGCCGCGGACCGCTATCCGCACGCACTGGTGATCGGCACCCGACGAGTGCGCCACGGCCGACTGACCTCAGCCGACCTGACCCTGTGCCCACCCGGCGCCCTGGTCCCCGCGGCGCCCGCGGTCTTCGCCCGCGAGGGCGGTCGGCCGGTCGCCGTGGGCGGTGCCGGCGACGTCCCCCGGGAGGTCGAGATCTGGGCGCGCGAGGCGGATGGCGGGCGGACCGTGCGTGCCGGCTCGGCGCGGCTGCCCGCGAGCACACCGGATGAGCGGTTCCACGTCGGCGTCGCGCTTGCCCTCGACGGGACGGCCTGGCTGGTGCTGCGGCCGGTGGACGGTGGCGCATCCCACGAGTACACCCTCGGCGAGCTGCCGAGCGACTTTGAGGAAGTGCGGCAGTGAACCGAACCGACCACCGTTTCGACCCGGCCGCGTGGCTCGCCCGCGGCTCCCGAACCCGGTCCCTGGCCCTGGCGGCCGTGGCCATGCTCGCCCTGTGCGTGCTGCTCCCCCTGTTCTTCGGCGCCCTGATCGGCTGCCTGCTGGTGCTCCTGCTGCTGGCCGGGCTCGGCTGGCTCGAAGCCAACCGGCCGGCCATGGACGGGCACCTGCTGGTGGAGTCGGCCTTCGGCGGGGGCCAGCCCGAACGCGTCGTCCTCACCGGCCGAAGCGTCGCGCTGCGACCGCAGGCCGGCGGGGCCGCGCCCCCCCACGCCCCCCGCCCCCCGTCCCCCCCCGCGCCCGCGGGGCCCCGCAACCACGCACAGACCA